>NZ_JARBAX010000001.1:300000-380000 GCF_028807635.1 Streptomyces spiramyceticus | reverse complement strand
TAGCGAGTTTCATGGCGGCCCGTACCCTAAACCGACTCAGGTGGTCAGGTAGAGAATACCGAGGCGTTCGGGTGAACTATGGTTAAGGAACTCGGCAAAATGCCCCCGTAACTTCGGGAGAAGGGGGGCCATCACTGGTGATCCGTTTTACACGGTGAGCTGGGGGTGGCCGCAGAGACCAGCGAGAAGCGACTGTTTACTAAAAACACAGGTCCGTGCGAAGCCGTAAGGCGATGTATACGGACTGACGCCTGCCCGGTGCTGGAACGTTAAGGGGACCGGTTAGTGCGCTTTCGGGCGTGCGAAGCTGAGAACTTAAGCGCCAGTAAACGGCGGTGGTAACTATAACCATCCTAAGGTAGCGAAATTCCTTGTCGGGTAAGTTCCGACCTGCACGAATGGCGTAACGACTTCTCGACTGTCTCAACCATAGGCCCGGTGAAATTGCACTACGAGTAAAGATGCTCGTTTCGCGCAGAAGGACGGAAAGACCCCGGGACCTTTACTACAGTTTGATATTGGTGTTCGGTTCGGCTTGTGTAGGATAGGTGGGAGACTGTGAAGCATGCACGCCAGTGTGTGTGGAGTCAATCTTGAAATACCACTCTGGTCGTGCTGGATGTCTAACCTCGGTCCGTGATCCGGATCAGGGACAGTGTCTGATGGGTAGTTTAACTGGGGCGGTTGCCTCCTAAAGAGTAACGGAGGCGCCCAAAGGTTCCCTCAGCCTGGTTGGCAATCAGGTGTTGAGTGTAAGTGCACAAGGGAGCTTGACTGTGAGACCGACGGGTCGAGCAGGGACGAAAGTCGGGACTAGTGATCCGGCAGTGGCTTGTGGAAGCGCTGTCGCTCAACGGATAAAAGGTACCCCGGGGATAACAGGCTGATCTTCCCCAAGAGTCCATATCGACGGGATGGTTTGGCACCTCGATGTCGGCTCGTCGCATCCTGGGGCTGGAGTCGGTCCCAAGGGTTGGGCTGTTCGCCCATTAAAGCGGTACGCGAGCTGGGTTTAGAACGTCGTGAGACAGTTCGGTCCCTATCCTCTGCGCGCGTAGGAATATTGAGAAGGGCTGTCCCTAGTACGAGAGGACCGGGACGGACGAACCTCTGGTGTGCCAGTTGTCCTGCCAAGGGCATGGCTGGTTGGCTACGTTCGGAAAGGATAACCGCTGAAAGCATCTAAGCGGGAAGCCTGCTTCGAGATGAGTGTTCCCACCCCCTTTGAGGGGTTAAGGCTCCCAGTAGACGACTGGGTTGATAGGCCAGATGTGGAAGCCCGGTAACGGGTGGAGCTGACTGGTACTAATAGGCCGAGGGCTTGTCCTCAGTTGCTCGCGTCCACTGTGTTAGTTCTGAAGTAACGAACTGTGACGGCACCGGTTTGTTTAACTTCATAGTGTTTCGGTGGTCATAGCGTTAGGGAAACGCCCGGTTACATTCCGAACCCGGAAGCTAAGCCTTTCAGCGCCGATGGTACTGCAGGGGGGACCCTGTGGGAGAGTAGGACGCCGCCGAACAATCATTGTGGGGGAGCCCCGCACCTTTATGGTGCGGGGCTTTTCTGCGTTCAAGGGAGGTAGCGGAACCCCTGTGCTTCTGCCGGCCGTCGCTGAGGGTAGGGTCAGGGGGCATCATTGGCACGTTCCCACAGGAGGCCCCCGGGTGGAGGTCCAGGAGACTCGCGTTCAGACGGACCGGGTCCTCACCATCCCGAACATCCTCAGCATGGCTCGCCTCCTCGGCGTACCCCTGTTTCTGTGGTTGATTCTGCTGCCCGAGTTCGGTGGGCCCAAGGCCGACGGCTGGGCACTGCTGGTGTTGATGCTCAGCGGCATCAGCGACTATCTCGACGGAAAGCTCGCCCGGCGCTGGAACCAGATCAGCCGTCTCGGGCGCCTGCTCGACCCCGCCGCTGACAGGCTCTACATCCTTTCCACGCTGGTCGGGCTCACCTGGCGGGAGATCCTTCCTCTCTGGTTGACCGCCGCACTCTTGGCGCGCGAACTGATGCTTCTGGTGATGGTGGGCATCCTTCGGAAGCACGGCTATCCGCCGCCGCAGGTGAACTTCCTGGGGAAGGCAGCCACGTTCAACTTGATGTATGCCTTCCCGCTACTGCTTCTCAGTGACGGCAGCGGGTGGCTGGCGACGCTGGCTGCTATTTTCGGATGGGCGTTCGCCGGATGGGGTACAACTCTCTATTGGTGGGCAGGAATCCTCTACGTGGTTCAGGTCCGTCGGCTGGTGAAGGCGGACGCCGCGGCCGATTGAGTCTGCCGATGCGGCGCAACGCAGCGCCTGGTTGTCCGCGCATGATGCCTGCGGGCCAGTCCCGGACAGGCGAAGTCGGCTAGACCGTCGTCTCTTCAAGGAGGACGTTTCCGACATGAAGGCCGTCGTGATGGCCGGTGGCGAAGGTACGCGACTTCGCCCTATGACCTCGAGCATGCCCAAGCCGCTCCTGCCGGTGGCCAATAGGCCGATCATGGAGCATGTGCTGAGGCTGCTCAAGCGGCATGGGCTCAATGAGACCGTCGTAACCGTGCAGTTTCTGGCTTCGCTCGTCAAGAACTACTTCGGTGACGGCGAAGAGCTCGGAATGGAGCTCACCTATGCCAATGAGGAGAAGCCACTCGGCACTGCGGGCAGCGTGAAGAATGCCGAGGAAGCATTGAAGGACGATGCTTTTCTCGTCATCTCGGGCGATGCCCTCACCGATTTCGACCTCACTGACCTGATCCGTTTCCACAAGGAGAAGGGCGCACTGGTCACGGTGTGTCTGACGCGCGTGCCGAATCCACTGGAATTCGGGATCACGATCGTGGACGAACACGGGAAGGTCGAGCGGTTCCTGGAGAAGCCGACATGGGGGCAGGTCTTCTCCGACACCGTGAATACGGGCATCTATGTGATGGAGCCCGAGGTCTTCGACTATGTGGAAGCGGACGTCTCCGTCGACTGGTCCGGTGATGTCTTCCCTCAGCTCATGAAGGAAGGCAAGCCGATCTACGGCTACATCGCCGAGGGATATTGGGAAGACGTCGGTACGCACGAGAGCTACGTCAAGGCACAGGCCGATGTCCTCGAGGGCAAGGTCAATGTGGATCTCGACGGGTTCGAGATCTCTCCGGGTGTGTGGGTCGCGGAAGGCGCCGAGGTGCACCCGGACGCGGTGCTGCGCGGGCCGCTCTACATCGGGGACTACGCCAAGGTCGAAGCCGGCGTGGAGATCCGTGAGCACACGGTCGTGGGGTCCAATGTCGTCGTAAAAAGCGGGGCTTTCCTCCATAGAGCCGTCGTGCACGACAACGTGTATATCGGCCAGCACAGCAACCTCCGCGGATGCGTGATCGGCAAGAACACCGACATCATGCGGGCGGCGCGTATCGAGGACGGTGCCGTTATCGGCGACGAGTGCCTCGTGGGCGAAGAATCGATTGTCCAGGGAAATGTGCGGGTTTACCCGTTCAAGACCATCGAGGCCGGCGCCTTCGTCAACACCTCGGTGATCTGGGAGTCGCGCGGGCAGGCGCATCTCTTCGGTGCCCGCGGGGTCTCCGGCATCCTGAACGTCGAGATCACTCCGGAGCTGGCGGTACGGCTTGCGGGCGCGTACGCCACCACGCTCAAGAAGGGCGCCACAGTGACCACCGCGCGCGACCACTCGCGTGGTGCGCGGGCACTGAAGCGGGCGGTGATTTCGGCGCTCCAGACGAGTGCCATCGACGTACGCGACCTGGAGAACGTGCCGCTGCCTGTCGCACGTCAGCAGACGGCGCGAGGCAGTGCCGGCGGCATCATGATCCGTACGACACCGGGAGTGCCAGACTCCGTCGACATCATGTTCTTCGACGAGCGTGGCGCGGACCTGTCCCAGGCAGGACAGCGCAAGCTCGACCGGGTGTTCGCCCGGCAGGAGTACCGCCGGGCCTTCCCGGGCGAGATCGGGGACCTGCACTTCCCGGCCAGTGTCTTCGATTCGTACACCGGGTCGCTGCTGCGGAATCTCGATGTCACGGGCATCGCCGAGTCGGGGCTCAAGGTTGTCGTCGACGCGTCGAACGGAAGCGCCGGTCTGGTGCTGCCGAGCCTGCTGGGGCGGCTCGGAGTCGATGCGCTGACCATCAACCCGGGGCTCGACGAGTCCAGGCCGACCGAGACGAGCGACACACGTCGCTCGGGCCTGGTCCGGCTGGGCGAGATCGTCGCATCGGCACGGGCGGCTTTCGGCGTGCGGTTCGACCCTGTGGGCGAGCGGTTGTCGCTCGTCGACGAGCGCGGGCGGATCATTGAGGACGACCGGGCGCTTCTGGTGATGCTCGACCTTGTCGCGGCTGAACGGCGGAGCGGCCGGGTGGCACTGCCCGTGACCACCACCAGAATCGCCGAACAGGTCGCGGCGTATCACGGAACGCAGGTGGAGTGGACCACCACGTCGCCGGACGATCTGACGCGCGTGGGCCGCGAGGAGTCCACGATCTTCGGTGGTGACGGACTCGGCGGGTTCATCGTGCCCGAGTTCAGCAGCGTCTTCGACGGCGCGGCCGCCTTTGTGCGGCTGATCGGGCTGGTGGCCAGAACACAGCTCACGCTGAGCCAGATCGACGCACGTATACCGCGAGCCCATGTGCTGCGACGTAACCTGGCCACGCCTTGGGCCGTGAAGGGTCTCGTCATGCGACGTGTGGTCGAGGCCGCGGGGGATCGGTTCGTGGACACGACCGACGGCGTGCGCGTGGTCGAGGCGGACGGCCGATGGGTGATGGTCCTGCCCGATCCCGCGGAAGCCGTCACTCATCTGTGGGCAGAGGGGCCCGACGACGAGTCGGCCCAGGCATTGCTCGACGAGTGGTCGGCCGTCGTGGACAGCGCAGGTCACTGAGGTGTCACCGGTGTGCCCGGGGTGCGTCGACGACGCCCTCGGGCACACCGGTGGGGCCATTCGGTGGTAGCAGTCCCGACGTGCGACGATGTGCGGCATGTCGCAGCAGCCCCCCGTTCGGAGCACCTCTCCTCCACATCGGCGCCCCGACGCGTCCATGTCGCTGCTGACGAATGTCATGGACCACAGCCTCGACGACGGATACGCCGAGGCAACGGCCCGTAGACAGGCGGACGGCAGCGCCGGCATGCCGCGCAGCTTGCGGGCGAAGCTCGGGCTGGCCGCGGGGCTTGTGCTGGCTGCCCTTGTGGTGACCCTTGGTGCGGCGCAGGCGCGGATAGCGGCTCCCGTTGTGGCCAAGGAGCGCGAGGAGCTCATCGACCGGATCGAGGCGGAGACCTCGGCGGCCGACAAGCTCGAACAGGACGTGGAGACCCTCAGACAGGACGTGGGGGAGCGTCAGCGCAAGGCACTGGAAAAGCACGGCGGTGACCAGGGCGGACTGGTGGCCCTGCTGTCCGGTGCGACGGCGGTCCGGGGCGCGGGTGTGAAGCTGGTCGTCGACGACGCGGAGAACACCGACCCGGGCGGCGGCGGGCCGAGGGAGAACACCACTTTCTCCGATACGGGCCGACTTCGGGACCGCGACATGCAGCAGATCGTCAATGGCCTGTGGTCCTCGGGCGCCACGGCCGTCGCCATCAACGGACAGCGGCTGACGTCGCTGTCGGCGATCCGTCACGCGGGCGAAGCGATACTGGTCGACAACAAGCCGCTGGTGCCGCCGTACACGTTGCTGGCCGTGGGGCGCGAGCCTCATCTGCGGATTGCGTTCCGGGACAGTGCGGACGGCCAGTACCTGAAGGTGCTGGAGGACGACTACGGCATCAGGTGGAGCATTTCCCATCAGGACGACGTGCGGCTTCCCGCGGCGTCGAGCCTGATCGTACATACAGCAGAGCCGCTGGCCACGGACGCCGGGAAGAGCGTGGCCAACACAGGGAAGGGCAGATCGTGATCGCCGTACTGGGCCTCGTCGTGGGAGTCGTGGTCGGACTGTTGGTCCGACCCGAGGTACCGGCGGTGGTCGAGCCCTATCTGCCGATTGCCGTCGTCGCCGCGCTCGATGCGGTCTTCGGCGGTCTGCGGGCCATGCTGGACGGCATCTTCGTCGACAAGGTCTTCGTCGTCTCGTTCCTGTCGAATGTCGTCGTGGCCGCCCTGATCGTGTTCCTGGGCGACAAGTTGGGCGTCGGCGCGCAGTTGTCCACGGGTGTCGTGGTGGTGTTCGGCATCCGGATCTTCTCCAACGCGGCGGCGATTCGCCGTCACGTGTTCCGGGCGTGAGGCCGATGAGTACGGAAGAGAACCCCGAGCCGCAGCGGGACGAAGAGACGGCGTCGAGGAGCGGGCAGTCGGCCGAACTGCCGCCGCCGACGGGACGTCAGCGGCTGATCGCAGGGCTCTGGCCGCCGCGTGTCACACGCGCCCAGCTGATCGTGGCGCTGTTGCTGTTCGTTCTCGGGCTCGGGCTTGCCATCCAGGTCAGGTCGACCGACGACAGTGCGCTGCGGGGAGCGCGCCAGGAGGACCTGGTGCGAATCCTCGACGAGTTGGACGACCGTACGCAGCGCCTCGAAGACGAGAAGCAGCGCCTCGACGATCAGAAGACAGAGCTGGAGAACAGCTCGGACCAGGCTGAAGAGGCCCGCAAGCAGACCCTGGAAAAGGAACGGCAACTCGGCGTACTGGCCGGTACCGTGGCGGCACAGGGCCCCGGCATCAACCTGACGATCACGGACCCACACTCCACCGTCGAGGCCGACATGCTGCTGGACACGATCCAGGAACTGCGGGCGGCGGGCGCGGAAGCTGTCCAGATCAATGACGTCAGGGTGGTGGCGAACACGTACTTCCTGGACGAGGACGGCGGCATCGAGGTGGACGGCCGGAAGGTTTCCGCGCCGTACCGCTTCAAGGTGATCGGCAAGCCGCAGGATCTGGAACCCGCGCTCAACATCCCTGGCGGCATTGTGCAGACCTTGGAGAAGGAGCAGGCCACCGCCACAGTGACCCGGTCCGAGAAGATCGTTGTGGACGCCTTGCGACCGGCGAAGCAGCCTGACTACGCTCAGTCGTCACCGCGGTGAGGCGGGGGCGCATGGCGGCTGCGGGACTAGGGCATGAGGTTGCGGGGGGTCGGCGCACCGAAGGCGTGGTGCGTGGTGGAAACTGTCTGGTGGATACGGACGTTGTAAAGATGTCCGGTTCGGCAGGTGTGTTCATTCAGGGTTCGTCCTGCCCCACGGGCGGGTCTGTTTCAGTCAAGGGGAATCGCCCGTGAAGTTGTTTTCGAAGTTGTTCGGCAAGAGTGCACGCGAGGACGGTGCGAACAGCACCGCCCGGCATCGTGCCCCGCGTGGTGGAGAAGCCGAGGAGCAGGGTGCGGAGCGCCCGCTCTTCCGGGACGAGGTCGCTGGTCCCGGCGGCGACATTTCGGGTGGCCAGGGCGCGTCGTCTGTTGACCCTGCGGGTCCCGGCCGCATAGGTTTCGGGGAATCAGATCCGCGGCAGGAGGATCCGTCCATGTCGGCCTTGCCGGTTTGTACGAGGTGCGGGCACCGCAATGCCGAGGCCAGCCGTTTCTGTTCCAACTGCGGTGCTCCGCTGAGGGCGGGCGCGTCCGGCGAGCGTCCTTCGGAGACGACGTCGACCATCTCCATCTCCGGACTGGAGGCGTACGAGGCGGAGGCAACGGGACAGACCGCGGCCCCGTCGCTGTCGCCCGAGGCCCAGGCCGCCGTTGATGCCCTTCCGCTCGGTGCGGCGCTTCTGGTGGTACGACGCGGTCCGAACTCGGGCAGCCGCTTCCTGCTGGACAGTGAGCTGACCACGGCCGGCAGGCACCCGCAGAGTGACATCTTCCTCGACGACGTGACCGTCTCGCGACGGCACGTGGAGTTCCGCCGGGGTGCGGACGGCGGGTTCACCGTCGCGGATGTCGGCAGTCTCAATGGCACCTACGTCAACCGTGAGCGGATCGACTCCGTCGCGCTGTCGAACGGCGACGAGGTGCAGATCGGTAAGTACCGGCTGGTCTTCTATGCGAGCCAGCGGGGCATCTGACCCTTACGGGAAGGTCCATGCTGCGAACACCGATGGGCGGTGCCGGACACGGCACCGCCACCGCGGACGATCGCCTGGTGAGTATCGGCACCGTGCTGAGCGTGCTGCGTGACGAGTTTCCCGAGGTCACCATCTCCAAGATCCGCTTTCTGGAGACCGAGGGGCTGGTCGAGCCGCAGCGGACACCGTCCGGCTACCGCAAATTCAGTCCCGAGGACGTCGAGCGGCTGGCCCAGGTGCTGCGTATGCAGCGGGACCACTATCTTCCGCTCAAGGTCATCCGGGAGCATCTCGATGCGCTGGAGCGCGGCGAACAGATCCAGCTGCCGGTTTCCGGCGGTACGCCGGAAACCGGGGCCGATTGTCCTACCGCCGCCCGGATCGGCCGGTCGGAGCTGCTCGCGGCCGCCGAGGTCGGCGAGGACGAGCTCGACGAGTGGGAGTCGTACGGGCTGATCACGCCCCTGCCGGGTGGCGATTACGACGCCGAGGTCGTCACGGTGGCCAAGTTGGTGGCGGACCTGGGGCGGTTCGGTCTGGAGCCGCGGCATTTGCGTGCGGTGAAAGCCGCGGCGGACCGCGAGGCCGGCCTGGTCGAACAGATTGTCGCGCCGCTGCGCCGTCACCGGAATCCGCAGACCAGGGCACATGCCGAGGCGACAGCCAAGGAGCTCGCCGAGCTGTCAGTACGGCTTCATGCGGCGCTGGTCCAGAGTGCGCTCGGCGTGCGGCTGCACTGAGCGTGGAGGAGCCCGACTACCCAAACCTGCCGGGCACGTCCTAGGGTTGCTGTGTGAACGAGCTCGACGTCGTAGGTGTCCGGGTGGAAATGCCCTCCAACCAGCCGATCGTGCTCCTGCGTGAAGTAGGAGGCGATCGGTACCTCCCCATCTGGATTGGGCCGGGAGAGGCGACCGCGATCGCCTTTGCCCAGCAGGGGATGGCCCCTGCCAGGCCGCTGACGCATGATCTTTTCAAGGACGTGCTGGAGGCGGTTGGCCAGGAGCTCACCGAAGTACGCATCACCGACCTGCGGGAAGGGGTGTTCTACGCCGAGCTGGTCTTTGCCAGTGGTGTCGAAGTGAGCGCGAGGCCTTCGGATGCCATAGCGCTGGCCCTGCGCACCGGAACGCCGATCTACGGCAGTGACGGGGTGCTGGACGATGCCGGGATCGCCATCCCGGACGAGCAGGAGGACGAGGTGGAGAAGTTCCGCGAGTTCCTCGATCAGATCTCTCCCGAGGACTTCGGGACCAACAGTCAGTGAGCTTCACGCCACGGACCGTCGGCACATTCGAGTAGCCTTTCCCCGGAGAGAGGTACGGGAAACCACTCTCAGGGTGATTATCACTCGGCGTGCCGAGTGTGGCGATCGTTGACGCACCCCGGGTGACTGCCTACCGTCGACAAGGCAGGTCAAGGACGGAGGTCGGCGTGAGAAGCAGCGGCGACGGTACGGTGGCGGGCGGGCCGTATCCGCTTCACGGCGGTTCAGTCGACCCCCGGGTGGGGCGGCAGGGCGCGGCCTCGGCCAGGGATGAAACGGCCGCGGCCGAGAGCACTGAGAGCATCGGGTACCGGGGGCCCACCGCCTGTGCGGCGGCCGGAATCACGTACCGGCAGCTCGACTACTGGGCGCGTACAGGGCTGGTCGAGCCGAGTGTCCGGGCCGCGTACGGCTCGGGCACGCAGCGTCTCTACAGCTTCAGGGACGTCGTCGTCCTCAAGATCGTCAAGCGCTTCCTGGACACCGGTGTCGCGCTGCAGAACATCCGCACCGCCGTCCAGCATCTACGGGCCCGCGGCTTCCAGGACCTCGACCGGATGACGCTCATGAGCGACGGGGCGACCGTCTACGAGTGCTCCTCGCCGGACGAGGTCGTCGAACTCCTCCAGGGCGGACAGGGCATTTTCGGGATCGCCGTGGGCGTGGTGTGGCGGGATGTGGAGAGCGCTCTGTCCCAGCTGCACGGCGAGCGCGTCGACACGGGCGAGACCCTGATCAGGCACAATCCCACCGACGAGCTCGCACGGCGCCGTAACAAGGCTGTCTGAGACGCTGCCTTCCGTGCTGCCGCCGGTCGATTGTCAGTGCCGTGCGGCAGCATCGATGGTGTGAGATCCACGCCGACCATCCTGCATCTGGACATGGATGCCTTCTACGCTGCCGCGGAGCAGGCGGCGAAGCCCAGCCTGCGCGGAAAGCCGGTCGTGGTCGGCGGGATCGGGACGCGCGGTGTCGTGGCCACCGCCTCGTACGAGGCCAGGCGCTTCGGGGTGCATTCGGCGATGCCGGTGGCGCAGGCCCGGCGGCTGTGTCCGAACGCCGCCTATCTCATGCCGCGCTTCGCTCTCTACAGGTCCGTCAGTGAACAGGTCATGGAGCTGCTCGGCCGGCTTTCCCCGCTGGTCGAACCGCTGAGCCTGGACGAGGCCTTCGTGGACCTGGAGGCGGGAGGGGTGGCCGACGACTCGGTGTCGGCCCGGAAGGCCGGGGAGCGGCTGCGGGCGGACATCAGAGTGGTCACGGGGCTCACCGCGTCCGTGGGGCTCGCGGGCTCCAAAATGCTTGCCAAGATCGCGTCGGAGCAGGCCAAGCCCGACGGTCTTGTGCTCATCGAGCCGGGAACCGAGCGGGAGCTGCTGGGACCGCTGCCGGTCCGGACGTTGCCCGGGGTCGGTCCGGCGACCGGGGAGCACCTGCGGCGGGCCGGGATGACGACCGTCGCCGATCTGGCGGAGGCGGGCGAGGACGAGCTTGTACGGCTGCTGGGGAAGTCCCACGGCGCGTCGCTGTACCAGATGGCGGTCGGGCACGACGACCGGCCGGTGGTCGCCGAGCGGGACGCCAAATCGGTGTCGGTCGAGGACACCTTCGAGGTGGACCTGCACGACCGGGTCAGGATCAGGATCGAAGTGGGCCGGCTGGCCGACCGGTGTGTCCAGCGGTTGCGGGCGTCCGGGCATTCCGGCAGGACGGTCGTGCTGAAGGTACGGCGGTACGACTTCTCGACGTTGACGCGCTCGGAGACCCTGCGTGGGCCGACCGACGATCCGAGCGTGGTCCGCGAGGCGGCGGGGCGGCTGCTGGAGGCAGTGGACACGACAGGCGGGGTGCGGCTCCTCGGGGTGGGCGTCACGGGTCTCGCGGACTACACCCAGGAGGACCTCTTCGCCCAGGCAGCGGGCGAGCAGGCAAAAGCGGAGGCCGGGGCTGGGACTGGGACTGGGGATGTGGCTGTGCGACAGGTGGGGGAGGCGGAGCCGGTCGGGGGTGGCGACGGGGCGGCGCACGCGTCCGAGCCGCCGCCGGAGCGCCGGTGGCTGGCCGGACAGGACGTGCGGCACGCCGAGTACGGCGCGGGGTGGGTGCAGGGCAGCGGAGTGGGGCGGGTGACGGTGCGGTTCGAGGAGCCGACGTCGGCGCCGGGGCGGGTGAGGACCTTCAAGGTCGACGATCCGGACCTCGTGCCGTCGGATCCGCTCCCGCTGGTGCCCGTCGCAGAGGATGGGGAGGATCAGGCGGTGTCGTCGCCGGCGATCTTGCCGAAGTCCTTGTCAGACGCCTCAGGCGTGTCGGGAGCGGGGAACGAGATATCGAGCCCGTAGTGGTGGTAGAGCTGCAGCTCCTGTGCCGGGGAGAGGTGGCGGCCGACGCCGAAGTCGGGGGCGTCCTTGATGAGCGAGCGCTCGTAGGGGACGCGGAGGGAGTCGTTCACGACCTCGCTGGGCTCCAGGGGGACGAAGGCGTCCCGGCTGAACAGGCCGGTGCGTACAGCTGCCCATTCGGGGACCCCGGTGGCGTCGTCGAGGTACACCTCGTCCACTGTTCCGATCTTGTTGCCGTTGCGGTCGAACGCCTTCCGGCCAATCAGGCTGCGTGGATCGATGTCGGTCTGCACGGTCCCTCCAACTGATCGCAGCTGCTCCCCGTACACACTACGAAAGTGCACATCGGGGGCCCCGGCCACTCGAGGGATGGGTGACGGGCCTCGCTGGTAGGCTGGCCAATGGCTGCTGACCCCGTGCGGGAGAGTCCTTCGGTGAACGTATCGGAGGCGCCGAAGGAGCAAATCCTCCCCGGAATCTCTCAGGCCCCCGTACCGCACGGTTGAGGTCACTCTGGAAAGCAGGGTGGGCGCCGGTCGGGCTTGTGTTCGTAGAGAGCACAGTCCGGAACGGAACCCTCCCTCACCGACGGTGAAAGCCGGAGCGTGCCTTCAATGGCCCTCCGGTGAAGCTCTCAGGTTGAGATGACAGAGGGGGAGGCCGTCCGGGCACCCGTGCCGTGGTGCCCCTCGCAGGTCGTGTCAGACCAGGAGGCCTTCCGCAGATGACCGCAAACCGCATTCCGCTCTCGCAGCTTGAGCGTGGCATCCCCTTCGAGCAGCGCCACATAGGGCCCGACGCCGAGGCGCAGGCCAAGATGCTTGCCCAGGTCGGTTACGGCTCGCTCGACGAGCTGACCGCGGCCGCGGTGCCGGACGTCATCAAGAGCGCCGGGGCGCTCGGGCTGCCGGACGCGCGCACCGAGGCCGAGGTGCTGGCCGAGCTGCGCACGCTCGCGGACCAGAACCAGGTACTCGCCCCGATGATCGGGCTCGGCTACTACGGCACCTTCACGCCGCCGGTGATCCTGCGCAACGTCATGGAGAGCCCGGCCTGGTACACGGCGTACACGCCTTACCAGCCGGAGATCTCGCAGGGCCGCCTTGAGGCGCTGCTCAACTTCCAGACGATGGTGGCCGACCTGACCGGCCTGCCGACCTCGGGCGCCTCGCTGCTCGACGAGGGCACCGCCGCCGCCGAGGCCATGGCGCTCGCGCGCCGCGTCGGCAAGGTCAAGAACGGCGTCTTTCTGATCGACTCCGACACGCTGCCGCAGACCGTCGCCGTCATCCAGACGCGCGCGGAGCCGACCGGTGTCGCGGTCGTCGTCGCCGACCTCTCCGACGGGATTCCCGCCGAGGTCGCCGAGCGCGGCGTCTTCGGTGTGCTGCTCCAGTACCCCGGCGCGTCCGGCGTCGTACGGGACATCAAGCCCGTCATCGAGCAGGCGCACGAGCTCGGGGCGATCGTCACCGTCGCCGCCGATCTGCTGGCCCTGACGCTGCTGACCTCGCCCGGCGAGCTCGGCGCCGACATCGCCGTCGGCACGACCCAGCGCTTCGGTGTGCCGATGGGCTTCGGCGGTCCGCACGCGGGCTTCATGGCCGTACGCGAGAAGTTCGCGCGCAGCCTGCCGGGGCGGCTCGTCGGTGTCTCCGTCGACGCCGACGGCAACAAGGCCTACCGGCTGGCGCTGCAGACCCGTGAGCAGCACATCCGCCGGGAAAAGGCCACCAGCAACATCTGCACCGCTCAGGTGCTGCTCGCGGTCATGGCCGGGATGTACGCCGTCTACCACGGCCCCGACGGCCTGCGCGGCATCGCACGCCGCACGCACCGGTACGCGACGCTGCTCGCCGAGGGCCTGCGGGCCGGCGGTGTCGAGGTCGTGCACGGCTCGTACTTCGACACCCTGACCGTGCGCGTCCCCGGCAAGGCCGCCGATGTCGTCGCCGCGGCCCGGCAGGGCGGCGTCAACCTGCACCTCGTCGACGCCGACTCCGTATCTGTCGCCTGCGACGAGACGACGGCCCGCGCCCAGATCGCCGCTGTCTGGTCCGCATTCGGCGTAGAGGCCGACCTGGAGGCGCTGGACGCCGCCACGGCCGAGGCGCTGCCCGAGGGGCTGCTCCGCACGGACGACTACCTGACGCACCCGGTCTTCCACCAGCACCGTTCCGAGACCGCGATGCTGCGCTACCTGCGGAAGCTGGCAGACCGTGACTACGCGCTCGACCGCGGCATGATCCCGCTCGGCTCCTGCACCATGAAGCTGAACGCGACCACCGAGATGGAGCCGGTCACCTGGCCGGAGTTCGGGGCGATCCACCCCTTCGCGCCGGTCGAGCAGGTGCAGGGCTATCTGACGCTCATCCGTGAGCTGGAGGAGCGGCTGGCCGAGGTCACCGGCTACGACGCGGTGTCGATCCAGCCCAACGCCGGTTCGCAGGGCGAGCTGGCGGGCCTCCTGGCCGTGCGGGCGTACCACCGGGCCAACGGCGACGACCAGCGCACGGTGTGCCTGATCCCGTCGTCCGCGCACGGCACCAACGCCGCGAGCGCCGTCATGGCCGGCATGAAGGTCGTCGTCGTCAAGACCCGCGAGGACGGCGAGGTCGACGTCGAGGACCTGCACGCCAAGATCGAGCAGTACCGCGACGAGCTGTCGGTGCTGATGATCACCTACCCGTCCACGCACGGGGTGTTCGAGGAGCACGTCGCCGACATCTGCGCGACGGTGCACGAGGCCGGCGGCCAGGTGTACGTCGACGGTGCCAACCTCAACGCGCTGGTGGGGCTGGCCAAGCCCGGCAAGTTCGGCGGCGACGTGTCGCACCTGAATCTGCACAAGACCTTCTGCATCCCGCACGGTGGCGGCGGCCCCGGTGTCGGTCCCGTCGGTGTGCGGGCCCACCTCGCGCCGTACCTGCCGAACCACCCGCTCCAGCCGTCGGCCGGCCCGGAGACGGGCGTGGGCCCGATCTCGGCCGCTCCGTGGGGCTCGGCGGGCATTCTGCCGATCTCGTGGGCGTACGTCCGTCTGATGGGCGCCGAGGGCCTCAAGCGGGCCACGCAGGTCGCCGTGCTCGCGGCGAACTACATCGCCAAGCGCCTGGAGCCGCACTACCCCGTGCTCTACACCGGTCCCAACGGGCTGGTCGCGCACGAGTGCATCGTCGATCTGCGGCCGCTGTCGAAGTCGACGGGCGTGAGTGTCGACGACATCGCCAAGCGCCTCATCGACTACGGCTTCCACGCGCCGACCATGTCGTTCCCGGTGGCCGGGACGCTGATGATCGAGCCGACCGAGAGCGAAGACCTGGGCGAGATCGACCGCTTCTGCGACACCATGATCGCCATACGCGGCGAGATCGAGAAGGTCGCTTCGGGCGAGTGGCCCGCGGACGACAACCCGCTGCACAACGCGCCGCACACCGCGGCCGCGCTCGGCGGGGAGTGGGAGCACGCGTACAGCCGCCAGGAGGCGGTCTTCCCGGCCGGAGTGTCGGCCGCGGACAAGTACTGGCCGCCGGTGCGCCGGATCGACGGTGCGTTCGGTGACCGCAACCTCGTCTGCTCGTGCCCGCCGATGGATGAGTACGACAACTGACGGGCGTAACGTACACAGGCGCGGACATGCGTCGGGGCCGGTTCGGAGACTTCCTCCGGGCCGGCCCCTCGTCGTATCCGGTTGTATCGGCTGTGCTACGCGGCCTTGACCACGTCGAGCGGCCGGTGCGGCGCAATGATCTGGCCGTCCGGCAGAAGCTCTCCGGTGTCCTCGAAGACGAGGACGCCGTTGCACAGCAGGCTCCAGCCCTGTTCCGGGTGGTGTGCCACGAGGATCGCGGCTTCCCGATCGGCTGACTCGGCGGTCGGGCAGGCTGGCTGGTGCTGGCACATGGAAGGGTTCTTTCGCTGCGTTGTAGTGAGTGTCCTGCGGCTCGATGCGGTGTTCATGGCCGCCCCCCGTATCAATCGGTCCGGTCCCAGTGTTGCCCCACGGGCGTCAATCCGCAGGGATTTCGCGGCAGCTCTCCTTACTGATTAATGACGCATCACTCGTGCGGACGGTTCACGTCAACTGGGGTCTCTCTTCGGGTGGTTCGGAGTGGCCGGTACGGACTAGTCCGGATGGGGGGTGGCGCCGGCGTCACTGTGCCCCGTGACCGGAGCGGGCACGGGGCACAGGGGGCGGAAAGCGCACCGTGGGGCGCTGTTGGGCCGAGTTGTCAGGCGGGCTGGCCGAGGAGCGGGGTGGCCGGGACGGCAGGAGGGGGAGAGGGCGTGAGTCGGTGCGTCAGTACGGGCAGCAGGTCGGCGGCGCGGTGTGGGCGATGGGATGCGATGCCGGGGGGTGCAGGGGCCAGCGGCACCAGGAGGTCCGTCGGAAGGGGCATGCCGTCGGCGGCGTCGGCCTCGGGGTTCGGTTCCTCGTGCAGCCACAGCGTGAGCATGTACAGCTCCGGTACGGACAGCAGGCGCGGCTGGTACCGGGTCGTCGTCGTCATTGTCTCCGCCTGATGCAGCGCGCGCTCGCTGGATGCGATGTAAGGGCCTTCGCAGAAGTGCGCGAAGGCCCAGCCGTCGGGTGTGAGCATGGTGTCCGCCGCGGCCACGGTGCGGTCGCCGTTGCGGATCAGGAATCGCCAGCCGGTCAGCCGGGTGCGTGGCGGGCGGCCGGACGGGATGATCCGGTCCAGTACGTGCACAGGGAGCGGGAGTTCGGGGCTGAGCGGTCCCTGTGCCGCGCGGAGGGCCGGGGGACGGGCCTCGCGGACGGCGGTGGGGGAACCGAGTGCCGCGAGGACGCTGCGCAGGGCGGGCGCGGGGGCCGGGGGGACATGCAGCGGCATGGTGGGTCGCCTCTCACTTGGGAGACACGTTGGAGCGTGGGCAGTGCGGACGGCGCTGTCTGCGTGCGGGGCCAGAGGGGGGCCTTGGGGCGATGGCCGGGCGCCAACTCTCTGCCTCGTTCACGGAGTTTATACGATACGTGTTCACACGGTGTTTCTGCTAGCCGACGTGCGCATTGCGGGCAAGGCGGTATTCGGCTCTTATCCTGCGGAGAATCTCCCAATTCTCCGGGAGCGCAGGCCCGTGGCCTCGAAAGTCCGAGCGGCAGCGGTAGGCCGAAACTCATCGGCATTTTTCACGAGCAGCCACCGGTGGAAACTGCTTTTTGCTTCATGCCGAGTGAATGTGCCGCCGGGACACCGCATCGAGCGTACCCGGTACTCGGTGACTGCGGGGCGTTATTGATCAGCCCGTCTGGGCATCATCGACCGTGACATGAGAGCCCGATGCTGTGGGCCGCCCACTCGAGGAGGGACGCTTCGATGGGGGAGAAGGTCGTGGCGGGCGGCTTCGATCTGTCGGATCGGCAGAGGTACCGCAGGAAACTCCAGCAGTGTCTGGAGGGTCTGGGGCGGCTGCTGGAGGAGAAGCGATTCGACCGTCCCAAGAACCTCATGGGGCTGGAGATCGAGCTCAATCTCGCCGGGCCCGACGGTACGCCGAAGATGATGAACGCGGAGGTCCTTGAGCGGATCGCCAGCCGTGATTTCCAGACCGAACTCGGTATGTTCAATCTGGAAGTAAATATTGTTCCGCACCGGTTGGGAGGCCGCGTTCTCGACCAGCTCGCCGAGGAACTGCGTACCGGCCTCGCATATGCCCACAGAAAAGCCAACGAGGTCGACGCGGGCATCGTGATGATCGGAATTCTGCCGACGCTCGGCCGCCACGACCTGGTCTCGGCGAACCTCTCCGACGTCGACCGCTACCAGCTGCTCAACGATCAGATCGTCGCGGCGCGCGGCGAGGACTTCATGCTCGACATCGACGGGGTGGAGCGGCTGACCTGCTCCTTTGCCTCCATCGCGCCCGAAGCGGCCTGTACCTCCGTGCAGTTGCACCTCCAGGTCACACCGGCCCGGTTCGCGGACGTATGGAATGCGGCGCAGGCGGTTGCCGCCGCGCAGATCGCTGTGGGCGCCAACTCGCCGTTCCTCTTCGGCCGTGAGCTGTGGCGCGAGTCGAGGCCGCCGCTGTTCCAGCAGGCCACCGACACCCGGCCGCCCGAGCTGCAGGCCCAAGGCGTGCGGCCCAGGACGTGGTTCGGCGAAAGGTGGGTCGGTTCGGCGTACGAACTCTTCGAGGAAAACCTGCGCTACTTCCCCGCCCTCCTGCCGATATGCGACGAGGAAGACCCACTGCTCGTGCTCGACGACGGCGGGGTACCGCGTCTGCAGGAACTCGTTCTGCACAACGGTACGGTCTACCGCTGGAATCGGCCCGTTTACGGGCTGGCCGACGGCGTACCGCATCTGCGCGTCGAGAACAGGGTGCTGCCGGCGGGGCCCACGGTGACGGATGTGGTCGCCAACGCCGCCTTCTACTACGGCCTGGTCCGGGCCCTCGCCGAGGACGCGCGTCCCGTGTGGACGCGGCTGCCCTTCGAGGTCGCGGCCGCGAACTTCGACGCCGCCTGCCGCGACGGCATCGACGCCGAGATCGTCTGGCCGAAGCCGGGCCGGGGGAGCGGCACGACGCGGGTGCCGGCTGTGAAGCTCGTACGGGACGAACTGCTCCCGCTGGCCGCGGCGGGGCTCGACGCCTGGGGTATCGAGCCCGCGGACCGCGACCTCTACCTCGGGGTCATCGAGCAGCGGTGCAGGCGGCGCGTCAACGGGGCGTCCTGGCAGGTGGACACGTACCACAGGGCCCTGGACGCCGGTCTGGAGCGCGAGGCGGCGCTGGCGGCCACCACCCGCCGCTACAGCGAGCTGATGCACGAGGGCGAGCCGGTGCACACCTGGCCGGTGGGGTTCCCGGCTCCCGGGTGAGAAGCCGGGTGATGGCGGCGGATCGGGGTGATCGCGGCGGACGCGGCGCTCAGCCGCCCTGGCCCGCCTCCATGATCGCCTTGAGGATTACGGCGTGGATCTCGGCCGGGTCACTGACCTGGTAACCGCCACCGCCCGTCACGGTGGCGATCTGTTCGATCTCCTCCCTGTCGGCGTCGGGGCCCACCGCGATGGCGATCAGTGGGACCGGCCGCTGCGGGTCCGCGATCCGCTTCAGTTCGGCGATCAGGGCGCTGCGCGAGATGCTGACCGCGTCCTGGTTCGAGCCGTCGGTGAGGATGACGACGGCGTTGAACTTGCCGCTCGCGTAGTTGGCCTTGGCGTCCTTGTACGCGGCCAGAGTGGTGTCGTACAGGCCCGTCGCACCGCCCGGCACAGGGGCCAGCGCGGAGAAGGCCGCCGAGATCTTGTCGCGGTGAGTGCCGCCGCCGGACGCGGGGTCGCCGAGCCGGGTGGTCGGAACCTTCTTGCGGTAGTCGCGGTCACCGTCGAGGTTCGTGGCGAAGTCCCACAGACCGATCTCGTCCTCGGGCGTGAACTGGGAGAGGGCCTGGAGCAGTGATGCCTTGGTGACATCCATGCGCGACTGGCTGCCGCGACCGGGCACGGCCGTGGCCATCGAACCCGAGGCGTCGACCACCGTCGTCAGCCGGGCGCTCTGCACGGTGATGGTCCACATGCCGAGCGTTTCCTCGATGTCCTTCTGGGACGGCGGCTCGGTCGTGGCCAGGGCGTACGGCTGGGGCGCGCGGCCGCCCGCCACCCGTACAACGCCTTCGGACACGGGCTTGTCGGGCATACGGAAGCCTCGGTCGACGAGGAACTTGCGGCTCTCCGGCTCGCCCAGCAGGGTCATGAAACGCAGAGCCGCCCGGCTCTGGTCGGTGGACAGCTCGGGCTCATTGACCAGCGTGTACGGGTAGTCGAGCTGCGGCGCTCCGTCCTTCGGGTAGAAGAGTTCGAGGCCGGGGCTGCCGCCGGCGGTGTTGTGCGCGAAGGCCGCCTGCTCCGAGAGGAGTACGGCCTGGTTGCGGCGGGGGTTGCCCTTCTCCGTACCGGAGTCGTCCTGGGCCAGTGTCTGGAGAACCTGGGCGTCGGTGTCCGATATGCGCTGCGAGAGCAGTTTGGCGGTGGCCGCGACCTTCGTATCGCCCTCCGGGGACTTCTTGTGCGCCGACCGGCCGATGCTGGTGAGCGCGAGGAGACCGGTGGCGCTGCGGGCGGGGTCCGCCGCTCCGAGGCGCAAGGTGTCCTTCTCGGTCGCGGCGGCCGACATCTCGGCCCAGGTGTACGTCTTCCTCGGCCAGCCCAGCGACTTGGCCGCCGACGGAACCATGGCCAGGGCGACCGGCGACGAGGCGACATTGCCGACCGACGTGAGGGGTGATCCGTCGCCGGAGCTCTCTGCGCGCTGGACCCACAGATCGGAATCCGGAATCCACACCTGGTAGTCGGGCTCGGCCGTACCGGCGGTGACGGCGTCGGCGACCTTGTACGCGTCGCGGGCGACGACGGCCACGTCGAGGCACCGCCCGTCGGAGGTGACCTCCTCGTCGCGGGCGTACTGGGCGGCCGCGCGTACGGCGGGGGCGGCATCGGGGGATGCGACCACCTTCAGCCGTACGGCCGAGTCGGCGCAGGAGCCGGAGAAGGACAGGAGGCCGCCCTGCACCGCGACCGCGGTGCCCGCAGCCACGCTCAGGACGAGCATGGTGGCGATGGCGACCGTGCGACGGTGTACGGGTGGGCGGGACCTGGTTCCGTCCGTCGCGGCGTCGTCGGGCAAGCTGTGACGTCCCATGGAAGTGGTGCCCCTCCTCGAATCTCGAACAAGGAAAAGGGGACCGCGCCATCGGTTGGCGTTCGTCCCCCGGCCTGTCGCGCGCGATCTTCGTACCTGCATTCGAGACCCTAGCGGGGCCGTGTCGGGGATGAGGCGGGAATGCTCAACTGGAGGCTGGTGTGCAGGTGGAGGCGGGGCTGGTGGCCGATTCTCAACCGGGGCAGGGACTGACACGTGGGATTTTCCGGGCCGAAGTCCTGATCGTGCTCGCGCTCTCGCTGGGCGCGAGCGGGCTTTCGTCCCTGATCAGGTTCGTCGGAGCAGTGACGAGGCCGGGCGATCTCAAGGACCAGGCCGCGCGGCTCAATGCGTCGTACGCTCCCGGGCGGCCGTGGCTCGATCTCGCCTGGCAGCTCTTCGGGATCACCTCGGCGCTGGTGCCTGTCGCGCTGGTCGCGTACCTGCTGATGCGAGAGGGGGCGGGGCTTCGCGCGATCGGATTCGACCGGACACGGCCGTGGCCGGACCTGGGGCGGGGGGCGCTGGTCGCGGCGGGCATCGGCAGCGCCGGGCTCGCCTTCTATCTGGTCGCCGTCGCGGTGGGGTTCAACCTCACGGTGGTGCCGGAGTCGCTGCCCGCGGTGTGGTGGAAGTTCCCCGTACTGATCCTCTCGGCGATGCAGAACTCCGTACTGGAGGAAGTGATCGTCGTCGGGTATCTGCTGCGCAGACTCGGGCAATTGGGGTGGTCGCCGACGGCCGCGCTGATGGCGAGTTCGGTGCTGCGCGGCTCGTACCACCTGTATCAGGGGATCGGCGGCTTCATCGGCAATGTGGTGATGGGCGTGGTCTTCGTACTGCTGTACCGGCGCTGGGGGCGGGTCGGGCCGCTCATCGTGGCCCATACGCTGCTCGATGTCGGGGCGTTCGTCGGATACGCGCTGCTGGCCGGGCATGTCGGCTGGCTGCCGACGCCTTGAGGAAGCACGGACGGGGGCGTGCGGAGGTTTCCGTACGCTCCCATCCGTGCTGTCATTCGTGCTGTCAGGGGGCGGCGAGCAGCTCGCCGTCGATGACGGTGACGGCGCGGCCGGTCAGCAGGGTGCGCTCGCCGCGCAGTGATGTACGGACCAGGCCGGAGCGGGCCGACGCCTGGAGGCCCGTCAGCTCGTCGCGGCCGAGCCGGGCCGACCAGAACGGGGCCAGGGCCGTGTGCGCGCTGCCGGTCACCGCGTCCTCGTCGATGCCGACCCGCGGGAAGAAGCCGCGCGACACGAAGTCGTAGCCGAGGGAGGGAACTTCGGCGGCGGCCGTGGCGATGATGCCGCGCTTGGAGTGGGCCACGAGAGCGGCGAAGTCGGGAGTGAGCGCGCGTACCGTCCGCTCGTCGGCCAGTTCGACGACCAGGTCACCGATGTGCGGTCCTGTGTCGTGGGCGGAGAGGACCTGTGCGCCGAGGGCTTCGGAGATGCCGTCGGGGACCGCCACCGGGGTGAGCGGCGCGGTCGGGAAGTCCATCGTGATGGTGCCGTTCTCGTGCGCGGTGGTGATGAGGATGCCGCAGCGCGCCGCGAAGCGCACGGTGCCGGTCGCGGTGCCCGTGGTGTTCAGGACGTGTGCCGTGGCCAGGGTGGCGTGGCCGCACATGTCGACCTCGGTGGCCGGGGTGAACCAGCGCAGCGCCCAGTCGGCTTCGCCGCCGGGCGGGAGCGGGTGCGCATAGGCGGTCTCCGGGTGGTTCACCTCGGTGGCCACCTGCTGGAGCCATGTGTCGTCGGGGAAGGAGTCGGCGTCCAGCAGCAGGACTCCGGCCGCGTTGCCGGCGAAGGGGCGGTCGGTGAAGGCGTCGACGATTCGAATCCGCATGACCCTGAACGTAGAGGCGGAGCAAAGCCGCAGGCCAAGGCCAATTGTGGGTGGCTGGCCTCATTTGACTCCTGTCGACTCTTGTCGGACGAGCCATTCCGATATATCGTTGACGCATCGCGACAGATCAGCGATGGAAGGAGCGTAGCGATGCGTTCACATGGACATGGGGACTGCGGGCCCGGCCATCGCGGTCGGGGTGACTCGGAGGGGCGGCGTGCCGCCTTCGGCCCGTTCGGGCCGCCGTTCGGCGGGCCGTGGGGTGCCGGCGGTGGTGGCGGGCGTGGTCGGGGCGGGCCCCGGGGCAGGGCGAGGCGCGGCGACGTACGCGCGTCGATCCTGGCGCTGCTGACGGACCGGCCCATGCACGGTTACGAGATGATCCAGGAGATCGGCGAGCGCAGCGGCGGGGCCTGGCGGCCCAGCCCCGGTTCGGTCTACCCGACGCTCCAGCTGCTGGAGGACGAAGGCCTGATCGTCAGCGAGAGCGAGGGCGGCAAGAAGCTGTTCACGCTCACCGACGCCGGGCGCGCCGAGGCCGAAGGGGGGCCACAGGCTCCGTGGGAGGAGGAGGGGCGCGGCGTCGACTGGGAGATGATGAACGAGATCCGGCAGGCCGGTTTCGGCCTGATGGAGGCGTTCGGCCAGGTCTGGAAGACCGGCTCCGCCGAGCAGCGGCAGAAGGCGATCGCGGTCATCAACGAGTCCCGCAAGAAGCTCTATCTCATCCTTGCCGACGAACACTGAGCCGGCTAATTGCCCGGCGGCGCCCCGCGGGCATCGTCCGCGGGGCGCCGCCGTCGTGCGGTCAGGTGACCAGGCCGCCGAGTTTGCGCAGCGACTCGGTCAGGGCCGCGCCCGCCGAGTCCTTGAGCTTGCCCGCCATCAGCGATACGGCGGCGCCGGTGAACTCGCCGTCGATACGGACCCGGGTCGCGTCGCCGTCGGGAGTCAGCGAGTAGCGCATGGCGAGGTTGACGCCCATCGGGCCTTTGCCCTTGGTGGCGAGCAGCCGGGCCGGCTCCAGCTCCTCGACCGTCCAGGTCACCTCGGCGGGGAAGCCCATGAGCTTCATGTTCTCCTCGTACGTCGCCGAGACCTCTAGCACCGCGGGGCCGCCCTTGGGGAAGCTGGTGTGGGTGACGTTCCACTGGCCGTACGCCGCGAAGTCCGTCAGCTGCGCCCAGATCTTCTCGGCCGGTGCCCCGATGCGTGCTTCCGCGCTGGCTTCGGCCATGCGACCACCCCTTTTCGTCGGCTCGTGTCGCGGAACGTAGCCGTAAGGGGCGGAACATTCAATACTGATGAACTGTCAGCTCTGCCAGATCTCGGCGGAGTCGAAGGCGTCTGACGCGCGCGGATACGGGCTCTCGTCGTGGCAGTGGAAGGCCGCCCAGAAGACATCCGCGAGCAGGGCGTCGAACGGCGCGTACACCCGGTACACGTACTGCCGCCCGTCCAGGGCGAGGAGGGCGACCATCCAGCGCATGGGCATGGGCATGGGCATGGGCGATGGGGCTCCTCTCCCGGCTCCGAGGGGCGCGTGGCGTTGTCCGGAGGGGACGAGGTTGAGGGGAGCCGTGGTTGCGCGTGGGGCGCAGGGCAAGGCGGCGCGCGCCCCTGGGGGAGAAAATCCGGATCTCATCCGCAAGGAGGAGGGTCCGGGCGGGGTTGCCCAACTCCGGTGGGATGCGCGAATGCTTCCCCACGGGGATGTTTCAGCCGCCGGTGCCTGATGGGGTGGGAGTGTGCAAAGCCGTACCCCGCGGGTTCCCCAGCAGCCTGCCGTGAACCGACCGGACAGCCGTGCAGACCTCCGTGCAGACGTCCGTGCTGAAATCGAAGCGAGGCTCACCGCGGAGCTCGCCTCGGTGGTCGCGGGCGCGCGCCGACGGGCCTTGCGGGACGGCGACCGGCAGATCGACACGGCGCATCTGCTGCACTCGGTGATCGAGACCGACCCCGCCGTCAGGGCCGCGTTCGACGGCGCCCCGCAGGTCGCCAGGGTGCTCGGCTATCTCGTCCAGCGCAGCATCGGCTACGGGCTGCGCTGGCAGGGGACGGTGGAGGACTCCGGCGCGGTGCCGGTGATGTGTGAGGCGGCGGGTACGGCGGGTGTGGCCGGATGGTCGCCTGCCGCCGTCAGCGCCATGGAAGGCGCCCTGGAGCGCGCTGCGTCGCGCGGTGATCAGCGTGCCTGCGGGCTCGATCTCCTCGCCGTTCTCGCCGCGGACCGGGACTGCCGGGCGGTCGAGGTGCTCCAGCGGGCAGGGGTGGACACGGAGTCGCTGGCCGGGCGCCTGCAGGACGAATCTCGACAGGTGTGACAGGGGTGTCGCTCCTGACGGCAACTGGCATGATGTGCCGATGCACGCGTCTCAGGGAAAGAGCGCCGGCCTGGGACTTGCCCTGGCGTCGGCGTTCGCATTCGGTGGTTCAGGTGTAGCGGCCAAGCCGCTGATCGAAGCGGGGCTCGACCCGCTGCACGTGGTGTGGCTCCGGGTGACCGGTGCCGCCCTCGTCATGCTGCCCGTGGCCTGGCGCCACCGTACGCTGCTGCGCCGTAAGCCGGCCCTGCTGGCCGGGTTCGGCCTCCTCGCGGTCGCCGGCGTGCAGGCTTTCTACTTCGCCTCCATATCCCGGATCCCGGTCGGCGTCGCCCTGCTCGTCGAATACCTCGCCCCGGCGCTGGTGCTGGGGTGGGTGCGTTTCGTGCAGCGCAGGCCGGTGACGCGCGCCGCGGCCGTCGGCGTTGTCCTGGCGGTCGGCGGCCTCGCGTGCGTCGTCGAGGTCTGGGCCGGGCTGAGCTTCGACGCCCTCGGCCTGCTGCTCGCGCTCGGCGCGGCCTGCTGCCAGGTCGGCTATTTCGTCCTGTCCGACCAGGGCAGCTCCGGCGAGGACGCGGCTGATCCGCTCGGCGTCATCGCGTACGGACTGCTCATCGGCGCCGCCGTGCTCACCGTCGTCGCGCGGCCGTGGGGCATGGACTGGTCGCTGCTCGCCGGAAGCGCGGACATGGGCGGGACCGAGGTGCCGGCCGCGCTGCTGCTGGGCTGGATCGTGCTGATCGCCACCGTCGTCGCGTACGTCACCGGGGTGGTGTCCGTACGGAGGCTGTCGCCGCAGGTGGCGGGCGTAGTCGCCTGCCTGGAGGCGGTCATCGCGACCGTACTTGCGTGGGTACTGCTCCGCGAGCATCTTTCGGCGCCGCAGATTCTCGGTGGGGCGGTGGTGCTCATCGGCGCTTTTATCGCTCAGTCGTCCGCGCCCAAGGCGCCGAAGGAGCCCACGGGACCCAAGGGTCCGAGTCGGCCGGTTGCCGGTGAGTCCGCCGGTGCGACTGATCTCCCGGACGCGGACGGAAAGTTGTCCGCCGGGCGGACCGCGCCGTAGGGTCACGCCCATGCCAATGACTGTGCTTCCGCCTCCTGCCGCGTAACGCGGGCGGCTTGCCGAAGACGAAGACCGGGCTCGGGCAGTCCCCGAGCGGTTCGTCGCTGCCCGCGTGCGGAGCCGAGCGACCACCAGTCCCGTCTTCACGCGGAGAAGTCACGTGTCGGATCATTCTTTTGTGCCCACCGGCCTGCCCACCGGGCGCGGCCTGCTCTATCTGATCTTTGCCGGAGTTGCCTGGGGCACCGCAGGGGCGGCTGCCTCCATGGTGTTCCTCATCAGCGATCTCGGTCCCCTGTCGCTGTCCTTCTGGCGTTGCGCCGGTGGGCTTCTGTTGCTGTTGCCCGCTTGTGCGGTGCGGCGGCGCCGACGGCGTACGGCGGCCGCCGTGTCCGCCATGTCCGCAGCGCCCGAGCCGCGCAGGCGGCGGGTTGCGCGCATCCTCGTCACCGGCATCGGGCTCACCGTCTTCCAGAGCGCCTACTTCGCGGCTGTCCAGGCGACAGGGCTCGCGGTCGGCACCGTCGTCACCCTGGGGGCCGGGCCTGTCCTGATCGCGCTCGGTGCGTGGCTGACCATGGGGGAGCGGCTGGGGCGCGGCGGCATCGTGACCGTGACCGGCGCGCTCGTCGGTCTCGGCGTGCTGGTGCTGGGGAACGACAGCGGGACCGTACGCCCTGCGGGCATCGCCCTCGCGCTGCTTTCGGCGGCGGGGTACGCAGCCATCACTCTGCTGACGCGGTGGTTGGGGCGTGACGGTGGCGGAGGCGATCCGATCTCGACGACCGCGTGGGCCTTCGGTGTGGGGTCGGTCGGGATGCTGCCGCTCGCGGTCGCCGAAGGGCTGCTGCCGCACAGCGCGGAACTTGCGAGGGTGGTGTGGCTACTGGTGTACGTGGCGGCGGTGCCTACGGCGCTTGCGTACGCCCTGTACTTCGCGGGAGCGGCCGTCATTCGGTCGGCAACCGTCTCGGTCATCATGCTTCTGGAGCCGGTGAGCGCGGCGGTCATCGCGGTTGCCCTGCTGGGGGAGCGGCTGACGGTGGCCACGGTGGTGGGGACGTTGCTGCTGCTTGCGGCGGTGGCGGGACTTGCGGTTGCCGAGGCGCGGATTGCGGCGGTCGGCCGTCGGGCGGCGGCGGTTCTCGCGTAGGTGGTTCCACGTAGGTGGTTCCGATGGGAGGAGGCGGGGGTTCTTTCCACCCCGCCCCCTCCCATACGGGGAAAGTACGTGTCTACGTGCGGCGGCGCAGGTGGTGGGTGTGGGCCGCTGCGTCGTGCGGGGCTCCGCGCCCGGCCAGGCCCGCTGCCGTTCGGTCCTGGACATCCTCCGGTTTGTGGCTGCCGTACTTGAACTTGGCCCGGATTTCCGTCACTTCGAGGCGCAGGCCGCGAATGCCCGACAGCATGCGGCCGTACGGTGCCTCGCCGACTCCGGCGGCCGCCGAACCGCCCTCCGGCTGGAAGTGGCCGACCTGGCGGTTCAGCAGGTCGGCCTTCTCCGCCGGGTCGTCCACGACGTGTGCCGTGCAGCGCAGTTGTACGGCGGCGTAGAAGCTGGTGGGCACGCCGTGCTCGGGAGGGGTGTCCGTCGGTGCCTGCCAGGGGCCGGGTATGTACGCGTAGTCGTCCACGACGCTCAGCA
Source organism: Streptomyces spiramyceticus (assembly GCF_028807635.1). NCBI lineage: Bacteria > Bacillati > Actinomycetota > Actinomycetes > Kitasatosporales > Streptomycetaceae > Streptomyces > Streptomyces spiramyceticus. Next base: position 352,824 of record NZ_JARBAX010000001.1, on the reverse strand, counting down.
GGACGTGCGGATCGGCCTCGACGGCCTTCCACAGCGGGTTCGGGCGGGCCAGGTGGGTGAGGACCTCGCCGTACCGGCCGCGTTCGGCGTCGTACACGAAGTGTGTGGGCTGGACGTACGGCGCCTCGTCCGGCAGCCCGTTGACCGCCAGCTGGCCGAAGTCGTGGGTGGCGAGCCACTGCTGCCACTCGCCGTCGCTCTGCGGCGCGTCCCAGGGGTGGATCAGCACGGGAACTCCTCAGAGGGTGGTGAGGTAGTCGGGGAGGACGACGGCCGGGTCCAGGTCGTCCGCCGGAATCGGGGCTCCGTATCCGCGGACGAGCGGGACCACGCCCGTCCAGTGGGGCAGCGAGGCGTCCTCGGGCTCGTCGTTGGGGCCGCCGGTTCGGACCTTGGCGGAGACCTCCTCCAGGTCGAGGCGGATCACAGCAGTCGCGGCGAGCTCCTTGGCGTTGGCCGCGCGCGAGTCGTAGGAGCGGCCGGGGACGACATGGTCGACGAGTGCGTCGAGCGCCGTGCGCCGCTCCTCCTCGTCGACGACCTGGTGAGCGATGCCGTGGACCACCACGGACCGGTAGTTGATGGAGTGGTGGAAGGCCGAGCGGGCCAGGACCAGGCCGTCGACGTGGGTGACCGTGAGGCAGACGGCGAGGCCGGGGTTGCTCTGGCCCGTCATGCGCAGCGGGCGGGAGCCCGTGGAGCCGTGCACGTAGAGGCGCTCGCCGATGCGCCCGTAGAGGGTGGGGAGAACGACGGGGGCGCCGTCGCGGACGAAGCCGAGGTGGCAGACGTAGCCCTCGTCGAGGATCGCGTGCACCAGGTCGCGGTCGTACGAGGCCCGTTCCCGGGAACGGGTCGGGACGGTGCGCTCGGAAGGCGCGTACGAGGTGGTGGTCTCCGGCATGGTGGTGTCCGGCATTGCGTTCTCCATTGTATTAGTGCATAGTGTTCTTTGTGCTAGGAGAGTATCGGATCAGTGGACGGCGCGCATCGGAGATTGCCGCGAGCGTGGAGCGTGCGGTGGGTTCCGGGGAGCTGGAGCCCGGACAACTGCTGCCGCCCATGCGGGAGTTGGCGGGCGACCTCGGCGTAAATCCCAATACGGTCGCGGCCGCGTACCGCACCCTGCGTGAGCGCGGGGTGATCGAGACGTCGGGCCGCCGCGGCAGCCGGGTGCGGCCCCGCCCGGCCAGTACGGCGCGCGACTCCATCCGGGTCGACGTGCCGCCGGGCGTGCGCGACCTGAGCGAGGGGAACCCGGATCCCGCACTGCTTCCGCCGCTGCACGACGCGTTCGCGGCGGCGGCCCGGCACAACGCGGAGCGTCCCGTGCTGTACGGACAGGACCCCGTCGACCCGGAGTTCGCGCGGCTCGCGCGCGCCGCTTTCGACGCCGACGGCGTGCCGGGCGGCCCTGTCGCCGTCACCTCCGGATCGCTGGACGCGATCGAGCGCGTACTGGCGGCGCACCTGAAGCCGGGTGACGCGGTCGCCGTCGAGGACCCGGGGTGGGGCGCCCTGCTCGACCTCATCCCGGCCCTGGGGCTGCGGGCCGTACCGGTCGCGCTCGACGACGACGGGCCGCTGCCCGGTGAGGTCGAGCGGGCGCTGAGGGGAGGGGCGCGGGCGATCGTGGTCACGGACCGGGCGCAGAATCCGACGGGTGCGGCGGTGAGCGCCGCGCGCGCCGAGGAGTTGCGCACGGTCCTGGCGGCGTATCCGGGGGCGCTGCTCATCGAGGACGACCACGGGCACTGCATCGTCGATCTGCCGGTGCATCCGCTCGCCGGCGTGACGGACCACTGGGTGTTCGTACGCTCCGTCGCGAAGGCGTACGGTCCGGATCTGCGCCTCGCCATGATGACCGGCGACCCGGTCACAGTGGACCGGGTCATGGGTCGTCAGCGTCTCGGACCGGGGTGGGTCAGCCGCCTGTTGCAACGCGCCGTCGTGGACCTGTGGGTGACGGGCGCGGTGGATGTCCGGGCCGTCTCGCGTGCGTACGGCGAGCGGCGGGACGCGCTGGTACGGGCGCTGGCGGAGCGGGGGGCCGAGGGGCACGGGCGCAGTGGCCTCAACGTGTGGGTGCCCGTCGCGGACGAGACGGGAGTGGTGGCGAGGCTGCTGCACGCGGGCTGGGCCGTCGCGCCAGGAGCGCGGTTCCGGATGTCCGCGCCCCCCGGCGTACGCCTCACCATCTCGGCCGTGGCTCCGGACGACATCGGGGCCGTCGCCGACGCCGTCGCTTCGGCGGCCGGTCCCGCGACGCCGGCGGGCAGGCGCTACGACTGAGGCTGCGGCGTGCCGGTGCTCCGGCTCCGACTGCGGCTCCGCCCGCGGCTCTGAGTGAGTGCGGCTCCCGCCAGGACGATGAGTGCGCCGACGGGGGTGTTCCAACTGAGGTGCTCGCCCAGCAACGTGACGCCCGCGGCCGTCGCGATGACGGGGACGAAGTACGTGACCATCTGGGCGGTGGTCGGGCCGATCTCGGCGACCAGGTTGTACTGGACGAGCATGGCGAATCCCGTCCCGAGCGCGCCGAGAGCCACCACCGCGAGCAGCGGAACGACCGGGAACGAGCTGGGCAGGGAGGTGAACAACGGTGTCACCACGGCGAGTTGGGCGGTACCGAGAAGAAGCTGCGCGCCGGTCATGGAGAGGGCGGAGTGGCCGCTGCCCCCGAGCGTACGGCGCAGATAGATCCAGCCGACCGGGTAGCTGAGGGAGGCCAGCAGCGCCATCGCCGTACCGCCGAAGTCCAGGCCCGAGAAGCCCTGCCAGGCGCCGAGCACGGTCAGTACGCCGATGAAGCCGATGCCGAGTCCGGCGACGCGGCGGCGGGTCGGCCGGTCCTCGGAGAACGCGACCACCGACAGCACCATGCCCCACAGCGGCGAGGTGGCGTTGCAGATGCCGGCGAGCGTCGAGGGGATCGTCAGCTCGGAGTAGGCGAAGAGCGAGAACGGCAGGGCGTTGAGGAAGAACGCGGCGACGGCGAGATGGGCCCAGGTGCGGGCGCCGCGGGGCAGCCCCACCCGCTTCACGGCCATCGCGACGGCGAGTACGACCGTACCGAACAGGAGCCGCCCCAGGGTGACTTGGAAGGGTGCGTACGCCTCCGTGCCGACCTTGATGAACAGAAAGCTGAAGCCCCAGGTGAGCGAGAGCGCCGCGAATCGGATACGCCAGTCGAGAGCGGGACGGCGGCCGGCGGGCGCGGGTGGGACGTCCGGCGCGGGCGGGAGGTCAGGGGTGGTGGCCGGCGCGGCGCTGGGTCTGGTGACGGGGCTCATGGTGCTCACCCTGGCCCAGCCGACCTCTTAGTACAAGCGAGATTTTGTTCCGCCGATCGCTTAGCATTGCTTACATGTTGAATTTGGAGCGCCTGCGTACGCTCGACGCCCTCGCGCGGCACGGCTCGGTCAGCGGCGCCGCCGAGGGTCTGCATGTGACGACCTCCGCAGTCTCCCAGCAGATGGCCAAGCTGGAGCGTGAGGTCGGTCAGCCGCTGCTCGCCAAGAACGGCCGCGGTGTCCGCCTCACCGACGCCGGGCGGTTGCTCGCCGACCACGCGGCCCGCATCCTCTCCCAGGTCGAGCTCGCCCAGGCCGACATCGAGGCGCAGAGCGGCCGGGTCGTCGGCGATCTGGCCGTCGCCGCCTTCCCCACGGCTGCCCGCGGCCTGCTGCCCTCGGCCCTCGCCACGCTCCGCATCGACCACCCGCAACTGAGGGTGAAGCTGAGGGAGATGGAGCCGGCCGAGTCCGTACGGGGCGTCGTGCGGGGCGACTTCGACGTGGCCGTCGTACTCGACTGGTACAACAGGCCGCTCTCCATGCCCGAAGGGCTCGCGAAGCGTGAGCTGCTGCACGACCCCGCCGACGTCGCCATGCACGTCGACCACCCCCTCGCCGGGCGGACCGCGGTGGACCTGGAGGAGTTCGCCGACGACGACTGGGTCACCTGGGCGGAGGGCGAGTTCTGTCACGAGTGGCTGATGTTCACCCTGCGCGGCAAGGGCGTCGAGCCCCGTATCGCGCATGTCGCCGAGGAGCACGCCACCCAGCTCGCGCTGATCGCCGAGGGTCTCGGGGTGTGCGTGGCGCCCCGGCTCGGGCGCGGGCCGGTGCCGGACCGGGTCCGCGTCGTACCGGTGCGGCACGCCATGCGACGGCATGTGTACGCCGTCTGGCGCGCGGACGCCGACCGGCGGCCCTCGATCCGGGCGGCGGTCGACGCGTTGTGCGCGGCGGGCGCGGCGGTCGTCAGCTAGCGGCGTCCTCAAACAGTGGCACCCGTCAGCCGGCTGCGGTCCTCAACCAGTGGCAGTCCTCAGCCGGGGGCAGTCTTCAACCAGTGGCAGTCGTCAGCCGGGGGCAGTGGTCAGTCGGGGGAGTCGTCAGGCGTCGGTGGTCGTCAGCCGGTGGAGGTCGTCAGCCCGCTGCGGCCGAGCCGAGCTTGCGGAAGTCCCACGAAGTCACCGCGTCCGGCGTGAGCCGCAGCCAGGCGTGCCGCCCGTCGTGCGGCATCTCCGTCATGCCGAAGTACTTGCGCGGGAAGAGGCGTTCCGCCTCTTCGAGCTCGGGGCACGGCTCGCCCGTACGCGGAGCCTCGCCCACGAACTCGGCCGTGCCCGACAGCTCCACGCCGCGCAGTTCGCCGTACTCCACCCCGTCGTCGACGACCACGGCCAGCCGGGCGTCCTTCCGCAGTTGCGCCCAGCGACGGCTGCGCGTGATCGAGTACAGCCACATCGAACCACCGTCCCAGACGAACCACAGCGCGCCGACATGCGGGCTGCCGTCCGCCGAGACCGTCGCCACCCGGCACGTGCGCTGCTCGGTGAGGTACGCGTCCCGCTCGGCGTCCGTCATCATGATCCGGCGGCCCCTGCGCTGTGTGGCGGTCATCCGAGATCGTCCCCTCATCGTTTCTGACTAGGTGTCAGAAATCATGGGGTCTCTTCCCTCATCACGCAATGGCGATTAGCCTCGCGCGCCCGGTCGCCCGTTCGCCCGGTCCGGATCAGACCCGAGGGGGAGCCTTGCCGTCGTACGAACAGCTCGCGGAGCAGCTCGATCCCGCGACCACGGTGCTGCTCACCGTGGAATGCCAGCAGGGTGTCGTCGGGCGGGACAGCGCACTGCCCGAACTGGCCCAAGTGGCACGCTCGTCGGGCGCTCTCCATCATGTCGCGCGCCTGGTGGACGGTGCCCACGAGGCCGGCGTACAGGTGCTGCACGCCGTGGCGGAACGGCGTCCCGACGGACGCGGCGCCAGCCACAACGCGCGCCTCTTCCGCGCCGCCGCACGCCTGCCCGTACAGCAGCTGACCGGGACGACGGCCGTCCGGATCGCCGAGCCGATCGAGGTCACGGACGAGGATCTCGTCGTACGCCGCCTGCACGGGCTCTCGCCCCTCGCCGGCACGGACGTCGACGCCCTGCTGCGCAATCTCGGCTGCCGGAGCCTGCTCGTCACCGGCGTCTCGGCCAATGTCGCGATTCCCAACGCCGTCTTCGACGCGGTCAACCTCGGCTACACAGCCGTCGTGCCCTCGGACGCCATCGCGGGGGTGCCCGCCGAGTACACCCCCGCGATGATCCGCAACACACTCGCCTTCGTCGCCACCATCACGACGACCGACGAGGTGCTGGCCTGCTGGAAGCGCCGGCCGAGGCGGGTCAGGCCAGCGTGATGGAGCCCCCGTCGACCTTGATGGCGGCCGGGGGAAGCGGCTGCGTGGCCGGACCGGCCTTCACGCTGCCGTCCGTCGCGTCGAACTTGCTGCCGTGGCAGGGGCAGTTGATGGTGCCGTCGGCGATGTCCTTCACCGCGCAGCCCTGATGCGTGCACTTCGACGAGAACGCCTTGAACTGCCCCGCCGTGGGCTGCGTGATCACCACGCCCCGGTCGGCGAACACCTTGCCGCCGCCCTCCGGAATGTCGCTGGTCTTGGCAAGCGCGGCCCCCGCATCACTTCCACCTGCGCCGCTCCCGCCCGCGTCACCACCGCTGCCCGCCGGCTTCTCGACGGCGGTGTCGGCGGGGCTGTCCGAACCACCGCACGCCGTCAGCGCCGCCGCGACTCCGGCGGCGCCCACCGCGGCGACGACCGTGCGGCGGCCGAGCAACCGCCCTGTCTCCTGAGATCCCGTCATGCCGGCATTCCCCTTCCGCTTCTGGCTACGTGATGTTGTACGGCCGGCCGCGCCGTGGTGTTCACGCGCCGAGCGACTTCTTCCGGAAGTCGAGCTCAAGCAGCAGCAGGCTGTCCGCCACGCCCTCCTGCGTGACCAGATGGCTCGCGCCCGGCAGTAGCCGGTCGTCGCCCCGCCCATCGGTGCTCACGACGCGTAGGGCGCCCCCCGGTGACGTATGCGACGAGCCTCCCGTCGGGCGAGGGACGGTGAACCGGCGGGGCACACCCAGCGAGAAGCGGCGGGTACGGGCGAACTGGCGCGGGAAGTTCTCAACATCCATGCGCGACACCCGGGCAGGCGAATAACTGATCGAGAAGGCCACCCGACCGGCAGTAATGTGGGGAAATGCTCTCCGAAGTCACAGCGACCCGCTACGTCACGCCCTTGCGTGAGGGCGGCTCGCTCCCGGGGATCGTCGAGGCCGACGATCTCGGTACGTACGTCATGAAATTCACCGGCGCGGGGCAGGGCCGCAAGACCCTGGTCGCCGAAGTCGTCTGCGGCGAACTGGCCCGCAGGCTGGGCCTGCGCGTTCCCGAGCTGGTGACCATCCAGCTCGACCCGGTGATCGGCCTCGCCGAGCCGGACCAGGAGGTCCAGGAACTGCTCAAGGCGAGCGGCGGGCTGAACCTGGGGATGGACTACCTCCCCGGATCGATCGGCTTCGACCCGCTCGCGTACGAGGTGGACCCGGTCGAGGCCGGTCGGGTCGTCTGGTTCGACGCGCTGATCAACAACGTCGACCGCTCCTGGCGCAACCCCAACATGCTGGTCTGGCATGGCGATCTGTGGCTCATCGATCACGGCGCGACCATGATCTGGCACCACAACTGGCCCACCGCGCAGAGCGCATCGGCCAAGCCGTACAACGCCTCCGACCATGCACTCGCCCCCTTCGGCCCCGACGTCGCCGCCGCTGCCGCCGAGCTGGCGCCCCTTGTCACCGAGGAGCTGCTGACGGAGATCGCCGCGCAGGTCCCGGCCGAGTGGCTGGTCGACGAGCCCGGCTTCGAGACGACCGGCGCGCTGCGCCGCGCGTACGTCGAAGCGCTGCTGCCGCGCGCCGCGACGATCCACGAGCGGATCACTCTCAGCGAGCCCTCCAGGGGCAAGCCGTCGCAGGCACCGGGCTGGCTGACGGACCACCTGAGCCCGCGCCGGACACGACCGCACCCGACGAAGCGCGACAAGCAGGGCGAGCAGGTCAAGCAGGACAAGCAAGGCAAGAGGGATGGCGGCACGTGAGCACGCAGCGGGATGTCTTCGAGTACGCGCTGGTGCGCGTCGTGCCGCGCGTGGAGCGCGGCGAAATGTTCAACGCGGGCGTGCTGGTCTACTGCCGCGCCAAGTCCTTCGTCGCCGCCAGGACCCACCTGGACGAGGCGAAGCTCAAGGCTCTGGACCCCCAGGCGGATGTCGCGGGTGTACGGGCCGCCCTGCGTGCCGTGGAAGGCGTCTGCGGCGGCGGGGACGCGGCCGGACAGGCGGCGGGCGACGACGCGGGCAGGCGCTTCCGCTGGCTGATCGCGCCGCGCAGCACCGTCGTACAGCCGGGGCCTGTGCACACAGGGCTCACGACGGATCCGGAGGCGGAGGTCGAGCGACTGCTGGACCTGCTGGTGCGCTGAAATGCGCCGCTGAGACCTTGCGCGGATCCTTGGGCCGTTGACACCGCGTGCCATGCCTTCTAGCGTCACGTCTGCTGAAGACTAAGCGGTTGCTCAGTGATCGAGAACTCACTCTCGGTCCACCTGGCCGATCCGCATCCAAGGGCGAGGAGATCCAGCATGTCCACCACCGAGCAGCGCGTCGCGATCGTGACGGGGGCGGCGCGCGGCATTGGCGCCGCCACCGCGGTACGTCTCGCGGCCGAGGGCCGCGCCGTCGCCGTACTCGACCTCGACGAGGCGGCCTGCAAGGACACGGTCGAGAAGATCACCGCGGCCGGCGGCACCGCCGTCGCCGTAGGCTGCGACGTCTCCGACAGTGCGCAGGTCGAGGCCGCCGTCGCGCGCGTCGCCACGGAGCTCGGTGCGCCGACGATCCTGGTGAACAACGCGGGCGTGCTCCGCGACAACCTGCTCTTCAAGATGAGCGAGTCCGACTGGGACACCGTGATGAACGTGCACCTCAAGGGCGCGTTCCTGATGTCCAAGGCCTGCCAGAAGCACATGGTGGACGCCAAGTTCGGCCGCATCGTCAGCCTCTCCAGCAGCTCGGCGCTCGGTAACCGCGGCCAGGCGAACTACTCCGCCGTCAAGGCCGGCCTCCAGGGCTTCACCAAGACCCTGGCCAAGGAGCTCGGCAAGTTCGGCATCACCGCCAATGCCGTCGCGCCCGGCTTCATCGTCACCGAGATGACCGCCCAGACCGCCGCCCGCATGGGCATGGGCTTCGAGGACTTCCAGTCCGCCGCGGCCACCCAGATCCCGGTCCAGCGCGTCGGCAAGCCGGAAGACATTGCCAACGCCATCGCCTTCTTCACGGGCGAGGACGCCGGCTTTGTCTCCGGCCAGGTCCTGTACGTGGCCGGCGGCCCGCTCAACTGACGCGAGGGACTGAACATGGCTACTGAGGCTAACAAGGCAACCGAAGTGCAGGACAGCGGAAAGGTCGCACTGATCACCGGCGGAAGCCGCGGAATCGGCTACGGCGTCGCCCAGGCGCTCGTCGCCCGCGGCGACCGGGTGTGCATCACCGGGCGCGGCGAGGAGGCCCTCAAGGAGGCCGTCGAGGCGCTCGGCTCCGACCGGGTCATCGCCGTCGCGGGCAAGGCCCATGACGAGGCGCACCAGGCGATCGCCGTGGAGCGCACCATGGAGGCGTTCGGCCGCGTCGACTACCTGATCAACAACGCCGGTACGAACCCGGTCTTCGGGCCGATCGCGGACCTGGACCTGGGCGTCGCCCGCAAGGTCTTCGAGACGAATGTGATCTCGGCGCTCGGCTTCGCGCAGCAGACCTGGAAGGCGTGGCAGAAGGAGAACGGCGGGGCGATCGTCAATATCGCCTCGGTCGCCGGGCTCACCGCCTCGCCCTTCGTCGGCGCGTACGGCATGAGCAAGGCGGCGATGGTGAATCTGACCCTCCAGCTCGCGCACGAATTCGCGCCGCTCGTGCGTGTCAATGCCATCGCGCCGGCCGTGGTGAGGACCAAATTCGCCGCTGCGCTCTACGAGGGCCGGGAGGCCGAGGTCACGGCGGCGTATCCTCTGGGACGGCTCGGCGTTCCCGAGGACATCGGGGGAGCGGCGGCCTTCCTTACTTCGGACCAATCGGACTGGATCACGGGACAGACCCTCGTCGTGGACGGCGGTATCTTCCTGAACGCCGGCGTCGGCTGAGTCGCTTTACTCCGGATTTACTCGGTATTCACACCAAGTGCCCTGTCGGGTCAACGCGTTGACCCGACAGGGCACTGCGGTATGGTCTGCCGACCCATGGCTGATCGAGGAGCGTGCACGTGTTCAACCGGACCAGATGTCTGCAGTCCGCTGCAGCCCTTGCGTCCATATCCCTGCTGAGCGGATGCGGGCTGCTTTCCAGTGATGAATCGGACACCGAGCAGAAGCTCGCTGTCGGTACGACGAGCACGCCCAGCACGCTCGACCCGGCCGGGGCCTGGGATGGCTCCTGGGAGCTCTACAGGAACATCTTCCAGACCCTGGTGAGCTACCCAACGGGAAGCACAATTCCCGAGCCGGACGCGGCGGAGAAGTGCGCCTTCGCGGACAGCTCGAACCAGGTCTATACCTGCACGCTCCGCGAGGGCCTCGTCTTCTCCGACGGTGCCAAGCTGGACGCGGCGGCCGTCAAGTACTCGATCGACCGCATCATCAAGATCGATGTGGATGGAGGCCCGAGCGGCCTTCTGACCAGCCTGGACAAGGTGGAGACCGACGGTGACCGCACGGTCACCTTCCGCCTGAACAAGCCGGACGCCACCTTCCCGTTCGTCCTCGCCACGCCCGCGATGTCGCTGGTGAACCCCGCGGACTACCCGAAGGACGAGCTCCGCAAGGGCGACGAGATCACCGGCTCAGGGCCGTACACCCTCGAGTCGTACAAGCCGGAGAGCATGGCCGAGCTCGTGAAGAACCCGAAGTACGACGGGTTCGCCGACATGAAGAACGACGCCGTCACCATCCGGTACTTCCAGGACTCCAACGTCATGGTCGCGGCGCTGAAGAGCAAGGAGATCGACGCGACGTTCCGCGGTCTGACCGCGGAGCAGGTCATCGACCTGGAGTCGCAGCCGAAGGAGAAGGGGCTCCAGGTCGTCGAGGCCGTCGGCGCGGAGATCCGCTACCTGGTGTTCAACCCCAAGGACCCGGCCGCGCGCAATCCCGCGGTACGCCGCGCGATCGCGCAGGTCGTCGACCGGGGCGCGCTCGTCGACAAGGCCTACAAGGGCACTGCCGAGCCCCTCTACTCGATGGTCCCGAGCGGCGTCGCGGGTCATGCCACCAGCTTCTTCGACAGCTACGGCGAGCCGAGCGTGCCGAAGGCGAAGGCGATCCTGACCAAGGCGGGCATCACCGAGCCCGTGCCGCTGACCTTCTGGTACACCTCCGACCGGTACGGATCGTCCACGGCGAAGGAGTTCGCCGAGCTGAAGCGGCAGCTGAACTCGTCCGGGCTGTTCAAGATCACCCTCAAGCACCGCCCCTGGAAAGAGTTCAAGGACGGCTACCTGAAGGGCGAGTACCCGGTCTTCGGCCGTGGCTGGGCCCCCGACTTCCCCGACCCCGACAACTTCATCGCGCCGTTCGTCGGCAAGGAGAACGCCGTCGGCACGCCGTACGACACACCGGAGATCACCTCCAGTCTGCTGCCGCAGTCACGCCGTGAGAGCGACCGCATCGCCGTGGCCAAGCAGTTCAAGCGTGCCCAGGACATCTTCCTCGAGGACGTTCGCCTGCTGCCGCTGTGGCAGGGCAAGCTGTACGTCGCGGCCTCGTCCGACATCGCGGGCGGCGAGCGGGCCCTCGACCCGCAGACGATCATGCAGGTGTGGCAGCTGCACCGGAAGACCAGCTGGTAGGTCCGGCTGTCAGTGGCCGCAGGTAGGTTCAGTGACGAAGAACTGATTACCTACCGGAGGTTGTTGACGTGACCGACACCGACATGCTGCCCGAATCCTGGCGCGGCGTCCTCGGGGACGAGCTGCAGAAGCCCTATTTCCAGCAGCTCACCGAATTCGTCGAGAAGGAGCGGGCGAACGGTCCGGTCTACCCTCCGCGCGAGGAGGTCTTCGCCGCGCTCGACGCGACGCCGTACGACAAGGTGAAGGTCCTGGTTCTCGGCCAGGACCCTTACCACGGCGAGGGCCAGGGGCACGGCCTGTGCTTCTCGGTGCGGCCCGGCGTCAGGGTGCCGCCGTCCCTGCGGAACATCTACAAGGAGATGAACGCGGAGCTGGGCACCCCGATCCCGGACAACGGCTATCTGATGCCGTGGGCCGAGCAGGGTGTCCTGCTGCTCAACGCCGTACTGACGGTGCGGGCCGGCGAGCCCAACTCCCACAAGGGCAAGGGGTGGGAGAAGTTCACGGACGCGGTGATCCGCGCCGTGGCCTCGCGGCCCGACCCCGCGGTCTTCGTGCTGTGGGGCAACTACGCCCAGAAGAAGCTGCCGTTGATCGACGAGGAGCGGCACGCGGTGGTGAAGGGCGCGCACCCGTCGCCCCTGTCGGCGAAGAAGTTCTTCGGGTCCCGTCCGTTCACGCAGATCAACGAGGCGGTGGCGGCGCAGGGCCACGAGCCGATCGACTGGACCGTACCCAACCTGGGCTGACCGCCCTGATCAGCTGAGGCCGTACGTCAAGGTGTACGGGACGGCCGGCTCGCCGTGCCGCGCGGTGAAGCCGCCCGTCCCGCTCAGCCCGGCCAGCTCGCCGGTGCCCGAGCCCGGCACCACCTCGAAGGCGCAGACCGTGCCCGCGTCGTCGAAGGTGCCCCGCTCCTCCAGCACGAACGTCCCCTCGCGGCCTGCCACCGAGCCGCTGATCAGCTCGTAACCGGAGAAGCTGCCGGTCTTCGCGGTGACGTACGCGATCGTGTACATGCACGACGTCGCGGCCGCCGCGACGACACCGCTGAACGCATTGGTGACGGTGGCGACGGCCGTCCTGGGGCCGTCCTCCGCGCCGCTGACCGGCTTCTCTTCCCAGTCGGTGAAGGTGAAGGTTCCGGTGGCCTGTGTGGGCATGGACGTTCCTCTCAAGATCCGGCGCGACTGTTCTCGCGCTCCTGGGAACCAGCCTCCGGTCCGTACCTGACACCTTCTGTCAGGTACGGAGGTCAGACTTGGGCCATGCGCGCCGACCGTCTGCTCTCGCTGCTCCTGCTGCTCCAGAACCGGGGCCGGATGACCGCCCCCGAACTGGCCGCCGAGCTGGAGGTCTCGGTCCGTACCGTCTACCGGGATGTCGAGGCACTCGCCGCATCGGGAGTACCGGTGTACGCCGACCGCGGACCCGCCGGCGGCTACCGCCTGATGGACGGCTACCGCACCCGGCTGACCGGTCTGACAGTCGACGAGGCCGGGTCGCTGCACTTCGCCGGAATGCCTGCTGCCGCGGCCGAACTGGGGCTGGCGGCCGACCTGACGACGGCGCAGCTCAAGCTCGGAGCGGCCCTGCCCGGCGGCTTGGGGGAGCGCACCCGGCTCGTCCAGGAGCGGTTCCATCTCGATGCTCCTGCCTGGTTCCGCGACGCCGATCCCGTGCCGTACCTGGCGGAGGTCGCCGGGTCGGTCTGGCGGCAGCGGAAACTGCGCGTCCACTACCGGGCCTGGCGCGGCGACGTGCACCGCGAACTGGCGCCACTGGGCGTCGTACTCAAGGGCGGCAACTGGTATCTCGCGGCGGACGCGGGCGGGTCGGTGCGCACCTACCGGGTGTCGCGGATGCTCGCGGTGCAGGCGCTGGAGGAGACCTTCGAGCGGCCGGCCGGGTTCGACCTCGCGGCGTACTGGAACGAGAGCACACGCCGGATGGAATCCGGGGTGCTGCGCGGCGAGGCCCTGCTGCGGGTGTCTCAGCGCGGCGCGAAGCTGCTGCCGGTGCAGTACGGGGCGGCCGGTGCGGAGGCGGTGCGCGAGGCAGGGCCGCCGGATGCGGACGGCTGGTTCAAGACCGTACTGCGCATAGAGGCATTGCCCGTCGCGGTGGGGGATCTGCTGCGGCTCGGGCTCGAGGTGGAGGTGCTCGGTCCGCCGGAGCTGCGCGCGGAGTTGGCCCGGACGGTCACAGGACTGGCTGAGCGCTACCAGGGCTCTGCCTGAGCCGGATTGTCAGTGGTGGGGTCTAGCGTCGAGATCGTCAGCATGTTGAATGGGCTCGCGGACGGCAGGAGAGCGCGGCGATGGAGCAGCAGGAGACGTCGGAGGACGCCACCATGACGCGGATCGGGCAGGCGGTCATGCTTCTCCACGCCGGTGACCGCGAGGAGGCGCGCAACCGCTTCGGTGTGCTGTGGGACGAGATCGGAGAGGACGGCGATCCCTTCCACCGCTGCACCCTCGCGCACTACATGGCGGACACCCAGGACGACGCCGGTGATGAACTCGCCTGGGATCTCAGGGCGCTGGCCGCCGCCGACGGGCTGACAGACGAGAGGGTCGCGCAACACGATTCGTCGGTGGCGGTGCGTGGTTTCTACCCCTCGTTGCATCTCAATCTCGCCGCCGACTACCTGAAGCTGCACCGGCCCGACGCCGCGCGCACCCATCTGTTCCGGGCACGGGCGGCGTCCGACGCGCTGGGGGACGACGGTTACGGGGACGGTGTCCGTGCGGCCATCGAACGTCTGGAGAGAAGGCTCGCGGAAGCGGGGTGATGCGCGAGATGCGCGAGATGTGCGTGATGCGCGGTCAACGTCCGTACGCCTCACGGCAGATGCGCGCCTCGGGGCTGCCGGGCTGCCACCCGCCGTAGCCCTCTCCGAGTGCGCACACGTCCGTCTGCGGGATGGAGGGAGGGGCGGCGGGATCGGGCAAGACCGGCAGGCTGCGGGGCTTCGGTGCGGCGGTCCTCGGGGGCGCGGGCCGCGCGGGCGTGGCTTTCCGGGGCGGTGCGGGGGGTGCGGTACGCCGTACGGCGGGGGTCTCGCGCGGCGACGTCCTGGGCGTGGCGCTCGGCGACGGCTTCGGCGGGAGAGCGGCGTCGAGGGCCTCCAGCGCGGGGGCCTGCACGATCGGTGGCTTCAGGATGTGCGGCTGTACGTCCTGGGAGAGACGCGGGGGTTCCGTCGCCGGTAAGCGGGCGGGCTGCGGTTCCACCGCCACGCATCCGGAGACGGCCGAGACGGCCACGCCCGCCAGGATCATCGCTGTGGTTCGAGTTCGGTTCACCCGCGCAACTCTCGTGGGCGTGAGCGTGTTTCTGGGAGGCCGGGGCGCAGATTGGCCCACATGGGTGACGCGGGGGCGGGACGCTGGATTTTCCCCACCCCGCCCCTTCCCGTAACGAGGGGCAAGCCCCCAGGCCCCGGAGGCTTTTCGGGCGGGGTCTGGGGCGGAGCCCCTCGCGCGGCGGCAGCCGTAAATGTCACAGCGGGAAGGGGCGGGGTGGGGGCCCGCCCCGCAAGGCGCTCCTAGTCGCCAGTCGTGCCGTCGATGCGTTCTCGCAACAGGTCCGCGTGGCCGTTGTGGCGGGCGTACTCCTCGATCATGTGGACGTAGATCCAGCGGAGGTTGATGTCCCCGCGGCGGTGCTTCCCCTCGCCGAGGTCGTCGAGCGAGCGCGGCGCGGCCAGCTCCCGCGCCCGGGCGATCGCATCGCGCCAGCTCGCCTCCGCCTCCGCCCACGTGTCCTGGTCGGTGACATGGAAGTCGCCGTCCCTGTCCTCGTCGGTGTAGTAGAGCGGCGGAACCTGCTCGTTGGCGAGCACATTGCGGAACCAGGCCTGCTCGACCTCCGCCATGTGCCGTACGAGACCGAGCAGGGAAAGCTCCGACGGCGGTACCGCCGTCTCCCGCAACTGCTCATCGGTCAGGCCCGCACACTTCTGGGCGAGTGTCTCGCGGTGGAACTCCAGCCAGCCTTCCAGCATGTCGCGCTCGCCGGCTGTGGTGGACGCTTCGGTGCGCTCAGGTGTAGTCATGACGGCCATCGTCACTCACCGGGCAGCTCACCGCCAGGACTTATTCGCCCGGCCGGCTGCCCAGCATCCCGCGCAGCAACTCGGCGAAGCCCGTGCGCAGTTCTTCCCGGCCGGGCACCGACGAGTGGTACGCACCCGCCGCGCAGGAGAACATCAGGCCCTCGCACCAGGCCACCAGGGACAGAGCGTGCCGCTCCGGTTCCGTCGAACCGGCCGCTGCCATCAGCGCGTTGAGCGGCTCCCGGAAGCGGTGCCTGCCCGCCGCGTCGTAGAACTCCCGGAGCTCGGGCCGGCGCGTTGCCTCCAGGCCCAGCTCGTAACGGGCCACGAGCAGCGCGCGGTGCTGAGTCAGATGGCGGTGCAGGACGAGGGAGAGCGCGTCGATGAGGCCGTCCAGACCGGCCGACGGCGACGGCATCTCCTCCAGGGCGAGCACCTGCGCCTCACGTTCCGCCAGCCGCCGCACCGTCGCTTCGAGCAGGGCCTGCCGGGTGCGCGCGTAGTTGGACGTCGAGCCCTGGGGGAGTCCGGCGAGTTCGTCCACCGCCCGGTGGGTGAGCCCGCGCATGCCGCGCTCGACGAGCAGAGTCAGCGCGGTGTCGGTGATCAGCTCAGCGCGGGAGCGTCCCGTGGCGGTGCGTGCGGCGGTCATGGGAACAACCTACCGCGAGGACTACAGCTGTAGTACGGTTGGCGGAGTCACTACACCTGTAGTTGCCGAGGAGGCGTTATGCGCACCACTCCCAAGCCCCACGCCGTCGTCGTCGGAGGCGGCATCGGTGGCCTCACCGCCGCCGTAGCCCTGCACCAGCGCGGCTGGCACGTCACCGTCCTGGAGCGCGCCCCGGCCCTGGAAGCCGTCGGCGCCGGCATCGGCCTCGCCCCCAACGCGCACCGGGCCCTCGACGTCATCGGCCTCGGCGACGAGATCCGCGCACTGGCCGCGTGGCAGGGCGACGGCGGCATGCGCACCCCATCCGGGCGCTGGCTCTCCCGGATGAGCAGTTCCGCCGCCACCGAACGCTTCGGCGGCCCCCTCGTCCTCGTCCACCGCGCCATCCTCGTCGACCGCCTCGTCTCCCGCCTGCCCGACGACGCCGTACGCACCGGGGCAGCGGCGTCGCTCGCCGACCCGGGCACGGCGGCCGCGGCCGACGGGCACGGCGGCCGCAAAGCCGTGGTCAGTACGCCCGACGGGGACATCGAGGCCGACCTCGTCATCGGCGCCGACGGCATCAACTCCGCGATGCGCCGCGCCCTGTTCCCCGGCCACCCCGGCCCCGCGTACGCCGGAATCACCACCTGGCGCGTCGTCGTGCCCGCCCCCGGCCGGCCCTTCGCCCCGCACGAGACCTGGGGCCGCGGCGCCCTGTGGGGCACCCAGCCGCTCAAGGACGGCCGCGTCTACGCGTACGCCGCTGCCGTGACCCCCGCCGGAGGCCACGCGCCCGACGGCGAGAAGGCCGAACTGCTGCGCAGGTTCGGCGACTGGCACGACCCGGTACCCGGGATCATCGCTGCCGCCGAACCCGGCCAGGTCCTGCGGCACGACGTACACCACCTGATCACGCCCCTGCCCGCCTTCCACCGGGGCAGGACCGCGCTGCTCGGCGACGCCGCGCACGCCATGGCCCCGACCATGGGGCAGGGCGGCAACCAGGCCATCGAGGACGGCATCGTCCTCGCGCACCACATCCCGGACGCCGGTGCCCTCGGGGCCGGCCTCGCGGCGTACAGCGCCGACCGGTTGCCGCGTACCAGCGGCATCGTCCGGAAGTCGGCGCAGATCGCCAAGCTGGTGTCCCTCAGCAGCGCCCCCGCCGTCGCCGCGCGCGACACCCTGATGACCCTCGCCCGCTTCGGCCCCGGCCTCGCCCTGCGCGCCTTCGACCGCATCGCCGACTGGCAGCCGCCGCAGCGCACGTATGCTGCCGAGGCACGGGACTCTCAGGTCCGGAACCAGTAAGTCAGCGTTAGGGAGGCCCCTGTGAAGGTCGGCGTCATCGGTCTCGGAGACATCGCGCAGAAGGCATATCTGCCCGTACTGACGACCGTGCCGGGGCTCGAACTCCACCTGCAGACCCGCACTCCCACCACCCTGGAGCGGGTCTCCGAGACCTACCGCATCCCACCGGCCCAGCGCCACACCGGCGTCGACGCGCTGCTCGCCCAGGGCCTGGACGCCGCGTTCGTACACGCGCCCACCGCCGTGCACCCCGAGATCGTGACCCGGCTCCTGGAAGCGGACGTACCGACGTACGTCGACAAGCCCCTCGCGTACGAACTCGCCGACTCCGAGCGGCTGGTGCGCCTCGCGGACGAGCGCGGCGTCAGCCTGGCCGTCGGCTTCAACCGCCGTCTCGCGCCCGGTTACGCACAATGCATCGAGCATCCGCGCGACCTGATCTTCATGCAGAAGAACCGCGTCGGCCTCCCCGAGGAGCCGCGCAGCCTCGTCCTCGACGACTTCATCCATGTCGTCGACACCCTGCGCTTCCTGGTGCCCGGAACGGTCGACCACATCGACGTACGGGCCAGGGTTGTCGACGGGCTGATGCACCACGTCGTCCTCCAGCTCTCCGGTGCGGGATTCACCGCCATCGGCACCATGAACAGGATGAACGGATCCACCGAGGAGATTCTCGAAGTCTCCGGGCAGGACACCAAGCGCCAGGTCATCAACCTCGCCGAGGTCGTGGACCACAAGGGGCAGCCGACCGTCCGCCGCCGCGGGGACTGGGTGCCGGTGGCTCGCCAGCGCGGCATCGAGCAGGCCGTCGTGTCCTTCCTCGATGCCGTACGGGCCGGAAAGCTGCTCAGCGCCCAGGATGCGCTGCTGACTCACGAGCTGTGCGAGCGGGTGGTTCGGGCGGCTCAGGAGCAGGCCGCCTGAGGGCCCGTACGCCCTCGGCCACGCACAGCAGCGCCAGCACGGCCAGTGCGCTGTAGACCGCCCAGTCGCCGGTGCGGACGAACACCGTGGTGCCCTGGGCCAGCGGGATGTCGTACACCGCGGACGCGCTGTCGTCCGTACCCAGTGTCGAGCCGATCCTTTCGCCGTCCTGGCCGTACACCGCGGTGACACCGGTCAGGGTCGCGTGCACGACGGGGCGGCCGTTCTCCGCCGCCCGCACTGCCGCGAGCGAGGCGTGCTGCTCGGGCGCCCAGCTCTCCTGGAACGTCGAGGTCGCCGACTGCGTGACCAGGACCTGGGCGCCGCTCCGGGTCAGCTTCCTGCTCATGTCGGGGAACGCCGACTCGAAGCACACCAGCGGACCCACCCGCAGGCCGGCCGTGCCGCTGCCCGGCAGGGTCATCACCACCGGGCTCTCGCCGCGCCTGCGGTCCTCGGCCGCGGCCTTGCCCACCGATGTGGCCCAGCCGAGCACATCGCGCGCCGGGATGTACTCGCCGAAGGGGACCAGGCGCATCTTGTCGTAGCGGTTGCCGGTCGGGCCCTGCGGGCCGACGAGCACGGAGCTCTTGAAGATGCCGGGCCGGTCGGAGCGCCGCGCGTCCACATTGACCAGCAGAGGGGCGCCGACGGTCCGGGACAGAGCGGCTATTCTGTCCGCCAGATCGGGGCGGGCCGCCAGGTCCTGGCCGACGCTGCTCTCGCCCCAGACCACCAGATCGAGGTCCTGCCCGGCGAGGTCTCGGGTGAGCGCCTCGCTGCGCGCGAAGCGCCCCTCGCGGCCGCTGAGGCCACCCTGGGCGCCGACGATTCCGGGCTGAACGACCGCGACCCGCACCCGGCCGGTCTCCTCGGTGCGCGGCGCCCACGCCCAGGCCGCGCCCGCCGCCACCGCACAGCCCACCACCCCGGCCGCCGCCGGTTTGCGGGCGGAGGGCACTGCCACGAGCACGGTGATGCCGGTGTTCACCGCGACCACCAGGAGGCTCACCAGCCAGATGCCGCCGAGCGAAGCCAGCCGCAGCGCCGGGTCGACCTGCCACTGGCTCGACCCGAGCAGCCCCCAGGGTCCGCCCAGCCCCTCCCAGGACCTGACCAGTTCGGCCGTCAGCCAACCGGAGGGGACGACTACCAGGGCGGCCGTAGCCCGGGTGAGTGACGGCGTACCTCCGAGCATCTTTCTGACCAGCCAGCCCCAGGGCAGCCAGAGCACAGCCAGCAGCCCGGCCAGGACCACGATGAACACATGCAGGCTCGGCACCAGCCAGTGATGCACAGCGATCATGAAGCCGATGCCGCCCAGCCAGCCGTCCAGCGCCGCGCGCCGGCCCGTCGGCGCCGTGCGGATCAGCAGCATCCACGGCACCAGGGCGACGTACGCGAACCACCAAAGCGACGGCTCGGGGAAGGCCAGTGCGGGGAGCGCGCCGAGCACCACCGCGACCGCGCCGCGCCGCCAGCGCGACGACAGCCAGTCCCACCGGTCGGCCGGAATCCGCATGCTGCGCCTCCTAGTCCTGTCCCCAGTGTGGATGAGCGCGGCGATCGCGGACAGTGGGCGGCGGGGCGCCGCGGCGGATCAGTAGCTCGTACGCCGCCACTTCTCGTGGACGACCACGGAACGCAACAGCCAGCCGCTTTCCGTGCGCCGCAGACCGAAGGTGTACCGCCCGCCGGACAGGAAATTGGGGGCCGTGGAGGATTCGGAATCGCCGCCGGGCACGGCTTCGAAACGCATCGGGTTCACATAGTCGGCCTGGAGCTCCGCCCGGTCGCCCGTGTCCCCGTGCAGGTCCTCCAGCCGCAGGCGCCGGTTGACGATGAGGTGCTGACGTACGGGGAAGAGCCGCATCGTCTCGGCCAGCCAGTCGGCGACTTCGGTGGCGGGGCCCTCGATGCCGCCCGCCGTGCGGTAGTCGGCGCGGCCGTCCGGGGTGAACAGGGCGCGGTAGTCGGACCAGTTGGCGTCGTCCACGGCGACCGCGTACCCGGTGATCACCGCATCGACGGCCAGTCGGTCCAGCACGGTCGCAAGCTCCACACGCTGTGTCATCGGCTCAGTCTGTGGCAGCGCGGGCTCCGCGCCAAGAGCCCGTACGGCGCTACTCGGCGCTCGATGATCTGTACGGGTTGTGTTCGGGGATCTCTGCGGAACGGCGGTTGCCCCACTTGGGCCCGCGCTCTGCCCGTGCACACCGCGTGAGCAGCGGCGCCCCGGAGCGTCAGGCGGCTTCGGCCACCTCGCCGCGCACCGCCGCGGCCCACTGCAGGAGCAGCGATTCGTACTCGTCCGCAGGCCATGCGCCGTCCGCGCGCGACTCGACCAGCGCGCGGATCGCCTCGTTCGCCTCGGTGAGGGGGCGCACGGAACCAGACGGCGGGGGAGAGCGGTACATGCGATAAGAGTACGCGCAGGCACTGACAGTAAGCACCAGGGCGTCAGCGGTTTTCGCTGTGGGACCACCGGATACGGTGGGGGAGCCGGGCGCCGAGCCGCGGAGCCCGCCGTACGCCAGGAGACTGCGCACCTTGTCCGATCAGCGCGAACTCGCCGAATCCCGCCCCGGCCGCGGTGTCTCCGTCCTCCGGTCCGACTGCGGGAATTGCTTCGGACTGTGTTGTGTCGCACTGGCCTTCTCGGCCTCCGCGGACTTCGCGATCGACAAGGACGCCGGGCAGCCGTGCCCCAATCTGGACACGGACTTCCGTTGCGGCATTCACGAGCGCCTGAGGCCGCAGGGCTTTCAGGGCTGCACCGTGTACGACTGCTTCGGCGCGGGCCAGAAGATCTCCCAGGTGACCTACGCGGGACAGGACTGGCGGCAGGCACCGCAGACCGCACCGCAGATGTTCGCCCTGCTCCCCGTCGTGCGCCAGCTCCACGAGCTGCTCTGGTACCTGACCGAGGCCCTGACGCTGAAACCGGCCCGCGAGATACACGCCGACCTCCGCGTCGCCTTCGACACGATCGAACGCCTCTCGCAGGGGAGCCCCGACTCGCTGCTGGAGCTGGACGTGGCGGCGCACCGGCAGGAGGTGAACGTTCTGCTGCTGCGTACGAGCGAACTGGTCCGGGCCGGAGTCCGGCACCAGAAGGGCCGCAAGGGAACCAAGAAGAAGGACCGCAGGGGCGCCGACCTCATCGGGGCCGACCTCAGGGGCGCCGATCTGCACGGTGCGAACCTGAGAGGCGCCTACCTCATCGGCGCCGACCTCAGGGGTGCCGACCTGAGGGTGGCCGACCTGATCGGCGCCGACCTGCGGGACGCGGACCTCGGCGGCGCCGACCTCACGGGGAGTTTCTTCCTGACGCAGTCCCAGGTCAACGCGGCGAAGGGCGACGCCAGTACCAGGCTTTCGCCGTCACTGACTCGCCCCTCGCATTGGTGATCGGCCGGCCTGGCGGCCTGCCTTGATCAGCCTGCCGACTCGCCCGCGTGCGGGCTCAGTACGCCCATGCCGACCAGGATGAACAGCACGATGCCGAGCACGATCCGGTAGATCACGAACGGCATGAAGCTCTTGGTCGTAATGAACTTCATGAACCATGCGATGACCGCGTATCCGACGACGAAAGCGATGATCGTCGCGAAGATCGTCGGGCCCCACGACACATGGCCGCCCTCGCTCGCGTCCTTGAGCTCGAACGCGCCTGACGCCAGCACGGCGGGAATGGCCAGCAGGAAGGAGTAACGGGCCGCCGCCTCGCGGGTGTAGCCCATCAGGAGGCCACCACTGATCGTGGCGCCGGAGCGGGAGACGCCCGGGATCAGGGCCATCGCCTGACAGACGCCGAAGATCAGACCGTCTCGCACGCCGAGTTCCCTGAGCGTCTTGCGCTCCTTGACCGCCCGGTGCTTGCCGCCCTCTTCGTCGCGGGCCGCGAGGCGGTCGGCGATGCCGAGGACGATGCCCATGACGATCAGCGTGGTGGCGATCAGGCGCAGATCGCGGAACGGGCCCTCGATCTCGTCCTTGAAGGTGACACCGAGCACGCCGATGGGGATCGAGCCGACGATGACGAGCCAGCCCATCTTGGCGTCGTGGTCCCCGCGCATCGAGCGGTCGAAGAGGGACCGGCACCACGCGGAGATGATCCGGGCGATGTCCTTGCGGAAGTAGATGAGGACGGCCGCCTCGGTGCCGATCTGGGTGATCGCGGTGAAGGCCGCACCCGGGTCGTGCCAGCCGGCGAAAGCCGCCGTGAGCCGCAGATGGGCGCTGGACGAGATCGGCAGAAACTCGGTGAGCCCCTGGACGAGTCCGAGGATGAATGATTCGAACCAACTCATGGGGCTAATGCCGTCCCAGATGTATTTGTGCAGCAGCGTGCAGGTGCCGTCAGGTCAGTTGGTGCGCAGCGTATCGTCCGCGCGGAACGCCGCTGCGGGAAGCCCCCGTATCCGTACCGGATCAGGTGGAGACCGGGCCCGCCGGTGTCCAGCCGGGCGCGCGGACGTGCGGGGTCAGGGCGTCGTGTTCGACCTTGTCGCCGCAGGTCGCGCAGGTGACGACAGGGGTCAGCCGGGCGCCGCAGGAGTGTTCGAGATCCACCGGGGGCTTGTCGGCGAGGTGACGGTCGCCCCAGGCCATGAGTGTGAGCAGTACGGGTTCCAGTTCGAGGCCCGCCTCTGTGGGGCGGTACTCGAAGCGCTGGGGGCGCTCGTTGTAGGGGACCTTCTCCAGTACTCCGGCCTCGACGAGGCGGCGCAGGCGCGTGGTGAGGATGTCGCGCGGGGCGCCGATGTTGCGCGCGATGCGGTCGAAGCGCCGTACGCCCAGGAACACCTCGCGGAGTACGAGCAGCGAGTACTTCTCGCCCACGAGGGCGAGGGTGTCGGCGATCGAGCACGGGCGAGGGTCCTTCATGCGGCCACTCTAAGGGGGAGGGTTTGTTTTTCCAACTCGCGGAGTTATTGTGGATCCAGTTTTCCAACTAACCCTCACTGGCTGGGCAAGGAGACACCCATGCGTGACGCCGTCATCGTCGAAGCGGTACGTACTCCCATCGGCAAGGGCAAGGCCAACGGCGCCCTCAGCCACGTACACCCCGTCGAGCTGCTCGCCCGCGCGCTGCGGGCTCTCGTCGACCGCAGCGGCATCGACCCCGCCCTCGTCGACGACGTCGTCGGCGGCACCGTGGACCAGGTCGGCGAACAGGCCATGAACACCACCCGGTACGCCTGGCTGTCGGCCGGATTCCCCGAGGCCGTGCCCGCCACCACCGTGGACCGGCAGTGCGGCTCCTCCCAGCAGGCCGTGCACTTTGCCGCACAGGGCGTCATGTCCGGTGCGTACGACATGGTCGTGGCCTGCGGCGTCGAGTCGATGAGCCGCGTACCGATGTGGTCGAACGTGCCCGCGGGCGCCGACCCCTTCGGCCCCGGTGTCGCCGCCCGCTATCCGGAGGGGCTCGTCCCGCAGGGCATCAGCGCCGAGCTCATCGCCGCGAAGTGGTCCATCGGCCGGGAGCAGATGGACGAGTTCGCCACCACCTCGCACCGGCGGGCCGCGCGGGCACAGGCCGACGGTCTCTTCGGCGCCGAGATCGCGCCCATCGCCGGGGTGGCAGCCGACGAGTCCGTACGGCCCGCCACCACACCGGAGATACTCGCCGGCCTGAAGCCGTCCTTCGTCGACCCCGTCTTCGCCGAGCGGTTCCCGCAGATCGACTGGTCGGTCACCGCGGGGAACAGCAGCCCCGTCAACGACGGTGCATCGGCCGTACTGATCACGTCCGGCGAGACGGCCACGCGGCTCGGCCTGCGCCCCCTCGCCCGGCTGCACAGCTTCGCCGTCACCGGCTCGGACCCGCTGCTGATGCTCACCGGCGTGCTGCCCGCCACCGAGAAGGTGCTGCAGCGGGCCGGTCTCGGCCTGGACGACATCGATCTCTTCGAGGTCAACGAGGCGTTCGCGAGCGTCGTCCTCGCCTGGCTCCAGGAGACGGGCGCCGACCCGGAGAAGGTGAACGTGCACGGCGGCGCGATCGCGCTGGGGCACCCGCTGGGGGCCAGCGGCACGCGGCTGATGACCACGCTCGTCCACGCGATGCGCGCACGCGGAGCGCGCTACGGCTTGCAGACCATGTGCGAGGCGGGCGGACTCGCGAACGCCACTGTGCTGGAAGCCCTCTGACTGCTGGATCGTCGATCGATTGGATTATCGAAGGATCGATTCGATCGATGGATCGATCCGCCGGATCAACGGCCGCGCAGGCGGTGGCGCTTTCGCCAGGCGACCACCGCCCCGCCCAGCGCGGGCAGCGCGATGCACGCCATCGAGATCAGGAAGGCGGGGGACGTCGGGGACGAAGCGCTGCTGCCCGCGACGACGTACGCCGCCGTGTTCGGGATCGAACCGAGCCCCGTCGCCAGCAGGAACGGCAGCCACCCCATGCGCGAGACCGCCGCACAGTAATTGGCCGCCGCGAACGGCACACCGGGGAACAGCCGGATCGCCAGCATCGTGCGGAATCCGTGCCGGCTCAGCTGGCCGTCCGCCGCCAGCAGCGCCCGCCCGCGCAGCAGCGGCCGCAGCGCGTCCTGGCCGAGCACGCGGCCGAGCCCGAATGCGATTCCGGCACCAAGTACCGTTCCCGCGACGGCCGATGCGAGCCCGGCCTGAGAACCGAACAGGGCGCCCGCCGCCAGATTGAGAAGCGGCCGCGGCACGAACGCTGCGGTGCACAGCCCGTACGCGACCCCGAACAGCACGACGGCCGCGCCGCCGCTCACCTGCGGCGGCCAGCCCGCGCCGATCAGCCGCTGCGGTTCGAGGACCAACATCGTCGTCGCGGCCGAGGCCAGCACCACCACGAGCAGCGAGAGCCGCGACCACGGGGAGAGCAGCAGCTTGGTGCAGCGGAGAGTGAAACCGGCGGGCGGGACGGCGGGAGGGACAGCGGGCGGGGGGAGTGCGGGCGGGGCCGCGGGCTCGGCGGCGGGCTGGAGCATCCGGGGAGAGTAACCGAGAAAGGTATGTGATCGCCGTAATGTGCACCGCATGACCTTGGGAGTCCCGCCCAGCGAACTCGCCGACACCGTGCTGGAGCGGCTCACCACCGTGTACCCGGCCGCCGCCGACGCGACGCGCGCCGCGCAGGCCGCGGCGTACATGAAGGGCATCGCACCGTTCCTCGGCATCCCCACGCCCGAGCGCCGGGTCCTCTCCCGTACGGTCCTCAGCGGCCTCCCGCGTCCCGACGAGGCGGACTGCACGGCGATCGCGCTGAGGGCGTGGGACCTGCGTGAGCGCGAGTACCACTACTTCGCCGTCGACTATCTGCGCCGCCACGTCGCGCGCTGCTCGTCCGGCTTCCTGCCCGTCGTACGGCATCTTGTCGTCACCACTCCCTGGTGGGACACCGTCGACACGCTCGCCGCGCATGTCGTCGGCCCGATGGTCGCCGCCGATCCCGAGCTGAAGGCCGTCATGGACGCGTGGATCGAGGACGCGAACCTCTGGGTCGCACGCACGGCGCTGCTCCACCAGCTCCGCTACAAGGAAGCGACCGACGCGGAGCGGCTGTTCGGCTACTGCCTGCGCCAGTCCCGCCACGCCGACTTCTTCATCCGCAAAGCCATCGGCTGGAGCCTGCGCGAGTACGCCAAGACCGATCCGGCGGCGGTACGCGACTTCGTCGAGGGATCAAGGGACCGGCTCGCGCCGCTGTCGGTGCGCGAGGCACTCAAGAACCTCTGACCTCCCTGCTGAACTCCCGTACCAGGGGCGCGAAAACCATTCGACGCGGCCCCGCCCGTCAGCCATGATCAGCGCTATGTCCAGGTACGCCTTCCTCGCAGCGCGGTCCGCAGTCGCGGACGCGCCGAAGGCTGCCGCGTTCCGGGCATTCCCCGCAGCGGCCGCAGTCGCAGTCGCAACCGCGCTCGCAACCGCACTGGCACCGGCATTCGCCGCTGCCGCAGCGCCCTTCGGCGGCGCCCGAAGCTGACCCTTCCCGGATCGTCCGGCGGACCCCACAGGGGGAGGGTCGGCAAGGCCCAGGGGTCCCCATCACGCTTCGAGCTTCCGAGGAAGATCACCATGCCCAAGACGGCATACGTGCGCACCAAGCCGCACCTGAACATCGGCACCATGGGCCACGTCGACCACGGCAAGACCACCCTGACCGCCGCCATCACCAAGGTCCTGAGCGAGCGCGGGGCGGGCACTTTCGTGCCGTTCGACCGCATCGACCGGGCCCCCGAGGAGGCGCAGCGCGGCATCACCATCAACATCGCGCACGTCGAGTACGAGACCGACACCAGGCACTACGCCCACGTCGACATGCCCGGCCACGCCGACTACGTCAAGAACATGGTCACCGGAGCCGCGCAGCTCGACGGGGCGATCCTCGTCGTGTCCGCGCTCGACGGGATCATGCCGCAGACCGCCGAACACGTCCTGCTCGCCCGCCAGGTCGGTGTCGACCACATCGTCGTCGCCCTCAACAAGGCCGACGCCGTCGACGACGGCGAGGACGCTGTGCTGACCGACCTGGTCGAGCTGGAGGTACGCGAACTGCTCTCCGCGCACGGTTACGGCGGCGACGCCGTGCCGGTCGTACGGGTCTCCGGGCTGAAGGCCCTGGAGGGAGACCCGCGCTGGGCGGCGGCGATCGAGGCACTGCTGGACGCGGTGGACACGTACGTACCGATTCCGGAGCGGTACACGGACGCGCCGTTCCTCATGCCCGTCGAGAACGTGCTGACCATCACCGGGCGCGGCACGGTCGTCACCGGCGCCGTCGAGCGCGGCACCATCAGGGTCGGCGACCGGGTGGAGGTCCTGGGCGCGACTGTGACATGGAAAGCGGGCGAGACGGTCGTCACCGGCCTGGAAACCTTCGGGAAGCCGATGGAGTCCGCCGAGGCCGGGGACAACGTCGCGCTGCTGCTGCGCGGCATGCCGCGCGACGCGGTGCGCCGGGGCCACGTGGTGGCCGCCCCCGGCAGCGTCACGCCCAGTCGGCGCTTCACCGCGCAGGTGTACGTCCTGTCGGCGCGGGAGGGCGGTCGCACGACACCGGTCGCGACGGGCTACCGGCCGCAGTTCTACATCCGCACTGCGGACGTCGTGGGCGACATCGACCTCGGCGAGACGCCGGTAGCGCGCCCCGGCGACACGGTCACCCTGACCGTAGAGCTGGGCCGCGCGGTGCCCCTGGAGCCCGGCCTGGGCTTCGCAATCCGAGAGGGCGGCCGCACGGTCGGCGCCGGAACGGTGACGGGGCTGGTCGCCTGACGCGCTGACCGTGCCGATCGCCCGACAGTGGTGGCCCGGCTGATCGCCCGACCCGGCCCGACGCGACCCGATCCGGCCCGACGCGTCGCGCGAGCGCACGGGCGCTCGCCGACGCGTCGGCCTGGCCGGGCTCTGACGGGAGGCCGGACAGGGCGGACGTCCTGACGCGTCGCATGAGGGCGGGGCGGGGCGGATCGGGCAGGGCACGTGCTTGGGTCGGGGCCTGATGCGTGCCGTGCTTCGGGCGCGGCCCGGGTGGCGGTGCCTAGGTGTGTGTTGGGGGGTAGCACTTGGCTGTCCTGAGCAACCCCGGGGAGGCGGGCGTTCGGGGGTGCGGCACACTCTTCGCATGACGGATACGGCACTGGTACTGGGCGGCGGCGGGCTTACCGGAGCCGGGTGGGAAGCGGGCGTACTGCATGGGCTCGCCGAGGGCGGCACGGATCTGAGCGACGCGGACCTTGTCGTGGGCTCCTCCGCGGGGTCGATCATTGGCGCGCAGCTCACCTCCGGGCTGCTGACCCTCGCCGAGCTGTACGAGCGCCAGCTCCGCGACCCCGCGGGCGAGGTTCCCGCACGCATCGGCAGCGCCACGTTCCTGCGCTACGCGCGGGCGGTGCTGTCCTCCCGTACCCCCGAGTCGTGCGGACAGAAACTGGGGCGCATGGCGCTCGAAGCGGACACCATGGACGGGGACGAGGCCGCGCGGCGCAAGGTGATCGCGGGGCGTCTTGTGTCCCACGACTGGCCGGAAAGGGCCCTGGTCGTCACCGCCGTCGACGCCCTCACCGGCGCACTCCGCCCCTTCGACCGGGACAGCGGTGTCCCGGTCGTGGACGCGGTGGGCGCCAGTTGTGCCGTACCGGGGGTCTGGCCGGCCGTCACCATAGAGGGCCGCAAATGGATCGACGGCGCCCTGCACTCCTCGGCCAACGCCCACCTCGCAGCCGGATATCGACGCGTCGTCATCATCGCCCCGAACGCCTGGGGCACCAAGGCCATCGCCTCACCGCGCACCCAGGCGGCAGCGCTCGCCGCCGCGGGCGCGCGCGTCGAGGTGATCACGCCGGACGCCGCCGCCAGGAAGGCGTTCGGCCGCAACACCCTCGACCCCACCCGCCGCGCACCGGCAGCCCGCGCGGGCTACGCCCAGGCGGCCGCGCACGCCCGGGCGGTCGCCGCGGTCTGGTCCGGGTGACCCGGCGGCGCACAATGGTGGGGTGGACGAGCCGATACCCGTGATCCGGGACGTGGACTGGGGCACCGCCAAGCTGATGCCCGATGTGGACCGGCCGAGGGCGTGGCTGCTCACGGTCGACGGTGCGCCCCAGTCGTACGTCGACCTGGACGAGCCCACCTACCTGGAGTTCGAGTACGCCCGGCGGCTCGCCCACGTCGTCGACTGCGCGGCCGACGAGGGCGCGGCCATCGACGTGGTGCACCTCGGCGGCGGAGGGCTCTCACTGCCCCGCTACACGGCGGCGACCAGGCCGGGCTCGCGCCAGGACGTCATCGAGGCCGACCGGGGCCTGCTGGCACTGGTCACCGAACATCTGCCGCTCGCGGACGGAGCGGGGATAC
The DNA here is from genome assembly GCF_028807635.1 of Streptomyces spiramyceticus. Classification (NCBI taxonomy): domain Bacteria; kingdom Bacillati; phylum Actinomycetota; class Actinomycetes; order Kitasatosporales; family Streptomycetaceae; genus Streptomyces; species Streptomyces spiramyceticus. The sequence continues at coordinate 323,773 of NZ_JARBAX010000001.1, read as the reverse complement.
GGGTGCACGGCGCCGACGCGCGCCAGTGGCTCGAAAGCGCCGCGCCCGACTCGGCCGACGTACTGATCGCCGACGTCTTCGGCGGCTCCCGCGTGCCCGCGCACCTCACATCCGTCGAGTACGCACGCGAAGCCGAACGCGTCCTGCGTCCCGACGGGATCTACGCCGCCAACCTCGCCGACGGTGCGCCGTTCGCCTTCCTCCGCTCCCAACTGGCCAACCTCTCGGCCGCATTCGAAGAGATAGCGCTGATCGCCGAGCCGGGCGTACTGCGCGGCCGCCGCTTCGGCAACGCGGTGCTGCTCGCCTCGCACGAGCCACTGCCCACGGCCGCTCTGGCCCGCCGCACCGCCGCGGACGTCTTCCCCGCGCGCGTGGAGCATGGGCCTTCGCTGGAGCGCTTCATCGCCGCCGCCGACGTCGTACGGGACGAGGACGCGGTGGAGTCACCCGAGCCGCCCGGCGGCGCCTTCAGCATCGGCTGACGAGGCTGACGAGGCCGGCGCGACCGCCTTCGCCACCTCGTGCGTACGCCGCGTCAGATTCCGTACGTCGGGCACGAACAGCACCGCGGCCGTGACGACGACCACCAGCGCCGCGCATCCCCACAGCGCCTCGTGCCGCCCGAAGAGGCTCTCCACGGGGCCCGCGACCGCGGTGGCCAGCGGCAGCATCGCCACCGAACCGAACCAGTCGTACGCCGACACCCGCGAGAACTTCTCCTCCGGGATCTCCTGGTGCAGCGTGGTCATCCACGACACGCCGAACACCTCGATCGCGATGCCGCTGAAGAACATCACCGCCGCGAGCGCAGCCACCGGCAGCGGTACGGCGAGCGCCGCCGAGGGCAGCGCGAGCGGGAAGACGCACAGCGTTCCGGCGAGCAGCAGGCGCCGGGGCTTCCACCGCATCATCAGCAGCGCGCCGCCGAGCGTGCCGACACCGAACGCGGCCAGTGCCAGGCCCCAGGGCGCCGCGCCGCCCAGTTCGTCGCGGGCGACCAACGGCCCGTACACCGCCTCGGCAGCTCCGACGACGGCGACGACCACCGAGAACTGCGCCACGATGCTCCACAGCCACGGCCGGCCGACGAACTCCTGCCAGCCTTCGCGCAGATCGGACAGCATCCCGCCGCCCGGCTCGCGCGGCGCGATGTGGCTCACGTCGAGGAAGGCGCGCAGCGCGCCGGCCACCGCGAAAGCCGCGGCGTCGACGGCGAGCACCCAGCCGGGACCGAACGCGGCGATCAGCGCACCGCCGAGCGCTGCGCCGCCGATGCCGGCGCCGTGCATGGCCATCCGGAAGAGGGCGAAGGCACGGTTGGCCTGCTCGCCGCTGACGCTGGAGAGCAGCATGCCCTCGGCCGCCGGGTTGAAGAACGCCTGGCCGGTGCCGCACAGGGCGGTGAGCAGCATCATCTGCCACAGCTGGGGGTCGCCGGCCAGGACCAGGACGGCGAAAGCCCCCTGGGACACGCAGTTGAGGGCGTTGGCGGCGACCATCACCCGGTGCCTCGGTACCCGGTCGGCCACCGCGCCGCCTATGAGGAGGAACAGGACGAGGGGCAGAGTGCGGGCCGCGGCCACTAGGCCCACGTCACTGCCGTCGCCGCCCGCCTGGAGAACCGCGAACGCCGCCGCGATCAACGCACCATGGGTACCCAGGTTCGTCACGATCGCGGCGGCGGTCAGCAGTGTGTAGTTGCGGCCGGCCCACTCGGGGCGGCGGCTGATGCGGCGAGGGGCGGCGGCAGGAGATGTCACTTCCGGACTATCGCTGTCATTGCCCCGCGTTGCCAAACCGATTGAGCGACAGATTTGCTCAGAATCCGGCCAGCCGACGGCCGGTCAGTCGGCCGGCCGGGCGGCCGTGTCAGTCGGACAGGCGGACGGTGCCGAGGATCTGGCGGATCGTCGTCTCCGGCAGTTCGCCCTTGACGCCCTTTGCCGTGTGCAGGCTCCAGACGGCGAAGTCGCCGTCCGCGTTCTTGAATGCGAAGGCGATCGCCTTGCCGTCACTGTCGCAGGTGTTCTTCTTGCTGACGCCCGTGACGGTCGCGGTGGACACGCTGCCCTTGAGTCCGGACGTGGAGGTGAACGGCACGGCCTTGGAGATCTTGAACTTGCCGGTCTCGTTCTGGTCGTACGCGGCGAAGACCCAATTGCCGGCCACATTCTCGGCCTCGGTGCCCCCGTTACTGGCGCCGTTCGCGCCCCGGGTCCCGGCTGCGCCGAGCCTGTACTCGTCCTTGCGGCCGTCGACGACGGCGGTGCACCACTTGCTCTTGAAATACGCCGGCGACGACATCCCGATGAGAAGCTCGTCCGGTTTCTTGGAATTCTCGTAGCTGATGGTCAGGCCGGGCTTCTGCACTTCCCACTCCGGCGGTACGTCGAAGCGGCTCCCGTGATTCGGGTTGGTCACGACCTTCCAGCCGGGAATCGTCGGCTTGGCCTCCTCGGTCGAGCCGCCGCGCGGATTCTCGGCGGGCGAGGCGGGAGCTGAGGGCTTCTCCGATGTGGCGGTGGCGGAGGGCGAGGACTTCGCCTTCTTGTCCGCCTCGGTGGAGCCTCCTTCGTCGTCCTTGCCCATGACCACTACGCCGGTGATCACGGCGGCCGCGACGACGGCGGTGGCCGCGACGATCGCGACGATCGTGGTCTTCTTCCGGTTGCCGCCCGGCGGCCCGGGCGTGCCCGGCGGCATCGGAACGGCGTACTGCGGCACGGTCGGCTGCTGGTACGGATTCGGCTGCTGATATCCCGGCTGCTGGTACCCGGGCTGCTGATATCCGGACGGCCGGCCCGGCTGCTGGTAACCCGGCTGCTGGTATCCCGGCTGTTGATACGGGTTCTGGTTAGGGTCCTGCGGGTTCTGCTCGCCCCCGGGCGGCTGCTGTCCTTGCCACATGGCGAGTAACCATAGAGGCGCGGCATCACGGGTGCCACGTCCGCCCCCCGAGGGGATGGTCAAGCCTGCCTACTCATGGGTAACATCGAGCCCCATGAGCGCAGATCAGATGTCCGTCGGCGAGATGCTCGTCGCCACGGTTCCCATGGCCCGTACCCTCAACCTCGAGTTCCTGGAGACCACCCCGGAGCGTGCCGTTGTGCGCCTCCCGGATCAGGCCGACTACCACAATCACGTGGGCGGACCGCACGCCGGCGCGATGTTCACCCTCGCCGAGTCGGCGAGCGGCGCGATCGTCATCGCCGCCTTCGGGGACCAGCTGTCGCGAGCCGTGCCGCTCGCCGTCAGTGCAGAGATCGGCTACAAGAAGCTCGCCATGGGTGTGGTGACGGCTACCGCGACGCTCGGCCGTCCGGTGGCGGACGTCGTCGCGGAGCTGGACGCCGGGCAGCGTCCCGAGTTCCCGGTGGTCATCTCGATCACGCGTGAGGACGGTGCGGTGACGGGCGAGATGACCGTCGTCTGGACGCTCCGGCCCAACAGCTGACGTCCGTAGTTGCTTTGAAGGCAGCCGGGCCGCCCCCTGTTCGGAGGGGCGGTCCGGCTGTTTCTTGTTCAACTTATTGACTCTTCGAAGGGCTGGTCCTAGCTTCGTCGGGCACTTTCATTGGCACGTGTAATCAGCTCATGCAGCCAGCCATCTCCTCAGCAAGGGCAAGGGAGAACATGATGAGCAAAGGCCGGATGCGCCGCGCCGTGCTGTTGGTCGCCGCCTGGGCGACCTGCGGCGCGGCAGTCCTGGCGCCCGTTCCCGCGCAGGCGGCGGACAACACGGACAACACGCTCGTACGGACGGACGCGGGCTGGGTGCGCGGGACGGCCACCGGCGACGGCCGTCAGTTCCTCGGCGTCCCGTACGCCGAGCCGCCGGTCGGCGATCTGCGCTGGAAGGCGCCCCGCCGGGCCTCGGCCTGGCAGGGAGTCAGGGACGCCACCGAGTTCGGGAACCGCTGCGTACAGACGGCCAGTTGGGACCCCGGATACGAGCAGCCCAGCCACACCGAGGACTGCCTCGACCTGAATGTCTACACTCCCGACCGGCAGCGGAGGGGGCTGCCGGTCATGGTGTGGCTGCACGGCGGCGCACTCGTCGCGGGCGGCGGCGAGGACATCGTCCCCGACTCCTTCGCCACCGCGACCGAGACTGTCGTCGTGACCGTCAACTACCGCCTCGGCGCGATGGGGTTCCTCGCGACGGCCGGTCTCGACGACGAGGCGAAGGACGGCGTGTCCGGGAACTACGGCATGCTCGACCAGCAGGCCGCGCTGCGCTGGGTGCGGGCCAATGCGGGCCGGTTCGGCGGCGACCCGGCGCGCGTCACCATCGCGGGCGAGTCGGCGGGCGGCCGCTCCGTCTGCACCCAGCTCGCCTCGCCGCCCGCTCGCGGCCTCTTCGGCGCAGCGATCATCCAGAGCGGCGCGTACGAAGACTGTGCCGCCAGGACCCGCGAGCAGGCGGCTCGGCAGGGGGCGGACTTCGCGGCCCGTCTCGGCTGTACGGACGCCCGTACGGCCGCCGGCTGCCTGCGGCGGAAGCCCGCGAGGGAGGTACTTGAGGCACAGGCGGGATTCGACTGGGCGCCCGTGGCCGGGGGCTCCTTCCTGCCGGTCCAGCCCGCCACGGCGTACGCGACGGGCCGCTCCGCGCGCGTGCCCGTACTGAACGGCGCCAACAGCGACGAAGGGACGTTGTTCGCCTTCGGCCAGTTCGACGGACGCGGCGAGCCACTGACGGCCGCCCAGTACCCCGCCGCGCTCACCAGGGCGTACGGTCCCGAACTGGGCGCCAAGGTCCTGGCCCGCTATCCGCTGCGCGACCACGCGTCCCCGACCCTCGCGTACGGCGCGGCGATGGGCGACCGGCTCTTCGCCTGCCCCGCCCTGCGCATGGACGGGGCGCTCGCCCGGCGCGGGCCGGTGTACGCGTACGAATTCGCCGACCGTACGTCGCCGCCCTTCGCCTCGCTGCGCGACCTGGACACCGACTTCGACTTCGGGGCGACTCACGTCAATGAGGTGCAGTACCTCTTCCGGCACTTCGGCCTCGACAGCCCGCTCAACGCGGAGCAGCGGGTGCTCGCGCGGCAGATGACGCAGTACTGGGGCTCCTTCATCCACGACGGCGTGCCGCGCGCGACGGGCGGCCCGGACATGCCCGACCAGCGGCGCGACCCGGGGCACGTGCTCTCCCTGAAAACCGCGTCGGCGGGCGGCAACACCATCAGTACGACGGTGGGCCGCGAGCACCGGTGCGACCTCTGGGACGCCGCCGCCACGGCGTGACCAGGTAGGCTGCCCGCCGTGTGCCACGGGGGCGCACGGCGGGCAGGGCAGCCGCATCTTCTCGACGACAGGAACCGGCGTTGCACATCACGGAGTGGCTCGAGACCATCCCGGCCGTCAGCATTTACCTCCTGGTGGGGATCGTCATCGGGCTGGAGAGTCTGGGTATTCCGCTGCCGGGCGAGATCGTCCTCGTCAGCTCGGCGCTCCTCGCCTCCCAGCACGGCGACATCGACCCGTACGTCCTGGGCGCATGCGCCACGGCGGGCGCCATCATCGGCGACTCGATCGGCTACGCGATCGGGCGCAAGGGCGGCAGGCCGCTGCTGGCGAAGCTCGGCCGCAAGTTCCCCAAGCACTTCAGCGAAGCCAATATCGCGATGGCGGAGCGGTCCTTCGAGAAGTGGGGCATGTGGGCGGTCTTCTTCGGCCGCTTCGTGGCGCTGCTCCGGATCTTCGCGGGTCCGCTTGCGGGCGTACTGCGCATGCCGTACTGGAAGTTCCTGATCGCCAATGTCTTCGGCGGCATCCTGTGGGCGGGCGGCACCACCGCCGTCATCTACTCGGTGGGCGTCGTCGCCGAGGCGTGGCTCAAGCGCTTCTCGTGGCTGGGCCTGGTGCTCGCGGTGCTGATCGGCCTCACGTCCATGCTGGTTCTCAAGAACCGTGCGAAGAAGGCTGCGGAGCAGTCGGAGGCGCGGGCGGAGGCGGAAGCCCGGGCGGGCGCAGGCGCCGAGGCAGAGGCCGGGGACCAGCCGGCGGCCGCCGTGCCGGAGAAGATCTCGGCGACGGCCGACTGACGGACGCCTCCTGCGCCTACTCCGCGTGTGCCTCGCGGTGGCCCTTGGCCAGCTCCAGGTACATCGCGGCGTTCAGCTTGATGCCCTCGCGCTCCTCGTCGGTCAGCTCCCGCTTCACCTTGGCGGGTACGCCGGCGACGAGTGAGCCCGGGGGCACTCGCATGCCCTGGGGTACGAGCGCCTGTGCCGCGATCAGCGAACCGGCGCCGATGTGCGCCCCGTTGAGGACCGTGGCGCCCATGCCGACCAGCACGTCGTCCTCGACGGTGCAGCCGTGCAGGACGGCGTTGTGGCCCACCGAGACACGGTCACCGACGGTGACGGGGAAGCCGGGGTCGACGTGGACCGTGCAGTTGTCCTGGATATTGCTGTCGGCGCCGAGAACGATCGGCCCGCAGTCGGCGCGCAGCACGGTGTGGTACCAGACGCTGGCGCCGGCGCTCAGCGTGACATCCCCGATCACGACGGAGGTCGGCGCGGCGAATGCCGCCGGGTCGATCTTCGGGTCCTTGCCGCCCACGCCGCTGATCAACGCCTGCTCTGCCATCACGTGCTCCTCAGTGCCTCGGACTGTCGCGCAAGGGGAACCGTAAGCGACGGGTGGGGTGAACATCACAGCAGGCCGCCCTGATCATCTCGGGCGGGGCCGACTACCGTATGCGAGTGCCGAAGAACAGAAACACGTTCTCATCGCCGTCTGCGCTGACCGTCTGGCGCCGCCGCCTGGTGACCCGCGCCGTGCAGGGCGGGTGGCGCTGGGTCCAGCAGGCCGGAGCGGTGAGCGCCGAGCGCCCGGGCCGCCTGCGCTTCGGATCGATCGGCGCCGGTACGAAGCTCGCCTTCCCGCAGGGGACCGTCTTCGGCGAGCCGTGGATCCACCTCGGCGACCACTGCATCATCGGCGAACAGGTCACTCTGACCGCCGGGATGATGCCCGGCCTCGACCTCGGCCCGGACCCCATTCTGCGGCTCGGCAACGGTGTGGTCCTCGGCCGCGGCAGCCACGTCATCGCCGACACGACGGTGACCATCGGGGACGACTGCTACTTCGGCCCGTACGTCTATGTGACGTCCACGAACCACAGTTACGACGATCCCGGCATCCCCGTCGGCAAGCAGTGGCCGCGCATGGAGCCGGTGGAGATCGGCCCGGGGTGCTGGATCGGCACGGGAGCCGTGATACTCCCCGGCGCCCGTCTCGGCCGTAACGTCGTCGTCGCGGCAGGCGCGGTCGTACGCGGTGAAGTGCCCGACCACGCGGTGGTGGCCGGGGCGCCCGCCCGGGTCGTACGGAGCTGGGACGCGGTGGAGGGCTGGCAGCCGCCGCTGCGGACGCCCGCGCCCGTACCGATTCCGGAGGGTGTCACTCCGGAGCAGCTGAGGTATCTGGCCGAGCTGGAGACCGAAGCCGCGGAGTGAGCGGGCCCCGTCAGCCCGCCGCGAGCAGCGCCGTACCGACCAGCGCGAGGCCCGCGCCCGCCGCTTGTACGCCGCGCAGCCGCTCCTTGAGGATGAGCAGGGCCGCCAAGGCCGTGATCACCGGGTAGAGGTTGGCCAGTACGGCCGCTACGGTCACCGGGCCGTTCTGCGCGGCGATGGAGTACGTGCCGTTCGCCGCGACGTCGGCGAGGCCGACGAACGCCAGGGCGGGCAGCGCAGCCCAGATCACGCGCATCCCGCCGTCCTCCGGCAGGGCCTTCGCGCCGCGCTTCACCGATACGTACAGCGCCCCGCCGCCGACGACCACATTGGTCACGCGCTGGACGAAGAGCGCGAGGAAGAGCCCGGTGAGGGTCGTGGAGGCTTCCGAGATCAGGGCCAGCACCGCACCGAAGCCGACCGCGGCGATCAGCGTGAGTACGATCGCCTGCCGCTGCACCGGCGCCCCGCGCAGCTGAGGACCGCTGGCCATCAGCACTCCGGCCACGGCCACCGCGATCCCGGCGAACTGAAGCAGCCCGGGGCGCTCGCCGAGGACCAGGCCGACCGTGACCGGCACGGCGACGCCCAGCGAACCGAGCGGGGAGACCACGCCCATCGGGCCGAGCGCCAGGGCCTTGTAGAAGCTGAGCATCGCGACGGGCCCGACCGCGCCGGCCGCCACCGCGAACCACAGCTCCGGCCCCGCCTCGCTCCAGCCGCCGGTCGCGACGACGATCGCGCCGAGGACCACGACCGCGATCGCCTGCGACACGACGACGACGGTGAGGGCGGGCGTACGTCGTGTGAGCAACCCGCCGCCGAAGTCGGCCAGCCCCCAGAGCAGGCTGGTGGCCAGGGCGAAGAGTGCGGTCATGACGGTGCCTCGCAGTACAGTGTGGTGAACGGTTTGGTACACCAGACCGTAGTGCATTTCATTGCACTCTGTCATTCAAAATATTGGACGGAATGTGTCGGACCTCGACCAGCTCACGCAGTCGCTCGCCCGCAACCTCAAGCGCTGGCGGGGCGAGCGGGGATTCACGCTGGACGCTCTGGCCGCCCGCGCGGGCGTCAGCCGCGGCATGATCATCCAGATCGAGCAGGCGCGTACGAACCCGAGCGTCGGCACCACGGTGAAGCTCGCCGACGCGCTCGGCGTCAGCATCACCACGCTCCTCGACTACGAGCAGGGGAAGCAGGTCAGGCTCGTACCGCCGGAGCAGGCGGTCCGCATGTGGTCCACGGAGGCCGGCAGCTACACCACGCTGCTCGTCGGCACGGAGACGCGCGGCCCGCTCGAACTGTGGGCCTGGCGGCTGATGCCGGGCGACGTGAGCTCTTCCGACGCGCACCCGGACGGCACGACCGAGCTGCTCCATGTCACCGCGGGCGAGCTCACCCTCGTGGTCGACGGCGCGTCGCACTCCGTGCCGGCGGGCAGCTCGGCGACATTCGAGGCGAACGTCCCGCACGCGTATCGCAACGACGGGTCGGAGACGGTCGAGATGACGATGGCGGTATCCATCCCGCCGGTGCGCTGAGACGGCCAAACCGGCCTGCGGGGGCACCTGTTAGCGTGCGCGTATGCGCGCTCCACTCGGAAACTTCGACGATGCCAGGCCCGCCCCCGACTGCCTCGACCTGCTCACCGCGCCCGTCGCGGACGCCGTGCGCGGATGGAGCCACGACGTACCCGCCGAGCAGCTGATCTACGTCGACACCGACCCCGAGATCGCCGACACGGCGGCCTTCGTCGAGCATTACGGCCGCGAGCTCCTCGACGCGTCGGCGAACTGTGTGGTCGTCGCGGGCAAGAGGGGAGGAGAAACCTCCCTGGCCGCCTGCCTGGTCCTCTCCCGTACGCGCGTCGACGTCAACGGCGCGGTCCGCAAGCAACTCGGCGCACGCAAGGCGTCGTTCGCGCCGATGGACACGGCTGTCGGCGAGACGGGCATGGAGTACGGCGGCATCACGCCGATCGGGCTGCCGGCCGGCTGGCCGCTGCTGGTGGACTCCGCCGTCGTCGACGCCGAATGGGTACTGATCGGCAGCGGCCGCCGCCGGGGCAAGCTCATCGTGCCGGGCAAGGTGTTCGGGGGACTGCTGGGTGCGGTGATGATCGACGGGCTGGGCGTCTGACGTGCATCCGACGTGCATCTGACGTGCGTCAGCGCAGCCGGGGGATCTCGATTGCGGGGCAGCGGTCCATGACCATGTCGAGGCCGGCCGCGCGCGTGCGGTCGTACGCCTTGTCGTCGATCACGCCGAGCTGGAACCAGACGGCCTTGGCGCCGATTGCGGCGGCCTCGTCGGCGACGGGGCCCGCGAGGCGACTGTTCACGAAGACGTCCACGACGTCGACGTCGAACGGGATGGCATCGAGCGACGGATAGCCCTGCTCGCCGTGCACCGTCTCGGCCCTGGGGTGCACGGGGATGATCCGCTTGCCGTAACGCTGCAGTACGTCTGCTACGCCGTACGCTGCGCGGCTCCTGTTGGAGGAGAGGCCTACGACGGCCCAGGTGTCGCCGAGCTCGGTGAGGATCTTGCGGATGGTGGCGGGGTCGCCATGCATGTACGGCCTCCAGCGTGTCGGTGGGCCATATAACGCATGGCCGGGGGCGGCGGATTCCCGTGGGGGAGGGGTGCGGGTGCGTGTGCGGGCCTTGTGCAGTGCGGGTTGCCTGCGGCGCTTCCCCTCCCCGCCCCTTCCCGGCTGTGACATTTTGCGGCTGCCGCCGCGTGGGGGCTCCACCCCAGACCCCGGTCCCAGAAGAAGACCCCGCACCGCAGCAGTACATTCGCGTACGGTCGCGCCTCCCCCGTCCGTACCACCAACCGCGCCCCACCACACCGCACCTTGGTTGAGGATGCCGGCCTTCTTCACAGGGCGGAGACCTCCTCCGCCGTGGGGAAGGACTCCTGCGCACCCGCCCTGGTGACGGCCGCAGCCCCCACCCGCACGGCGTACGCTGCCGCCGCCGCGAGGTCCTGGCCCAGGCCGAGCCGCCAGGCCAGGGCGGCCGTGAATGCGTCACCGGCCCCGGTCGTGTCCACGGCCTCGACCTTCGGGCTCGGTACCCGCACAAGCGCGTCCGTACGGCCGTCGGCGACCAGCGCGCCCGCCGCACCCAGTGTGACGACCACCGATCGCGGACCGAGGGCGAGCAGTCCCCGCGCCCAGTCCTCAGGAGCATCGCCGGCCGAATCCCCGAGGATGAACCGGGCCTCGTGCTCGTTCAGTACCAACGGATCGCAGGCCGCGAGCACTTCCGACGGCAGCGGCGCCGGCGGCGAGGGGTTCAGTACGAAGCGGGTGCCGGCCGGCAGCGTGCGCACCACCTCCGCGACCGTGTCCAGGGGGACCTCCAGCTGAGCCGAGACGACCCTGGCCGGCGCGAGCAGGCTCCCGGCGGCACGGATGTCGTCGGGGGTCAGCCGGGCGTTGGCGCCGGGGGAGACCACGATGCTGTTGTCGCCCGACGGGTCCACGGTGATGAGCGCAACTCCGGTCGGCGCCCCGCCGACGAGTACGCCGGCGGTGTCCACCCCGGCCGCGCGCTGCGCCTCCAGGAGCAGCTGCCCGTGGGCGTCGTCGCCGACCCGGGCGAGCAGGGCCGTACTGGCGCCAAGACGCGCGGCGGCGGCCGCCTGGTTGGCTCCCTTGCCGCCGGGGTGGACGGTCAGATCGGAGCCGAGCACGGTCTCGCCGGGCGCGGGGCGTCGCTCGACGCCGATCACCAGGTCGGCATTGGCCGACCCTACGACCAGCAGGTCGTAGCTGTGCATCCCTGTTTCCTACTTTCGGTACTCAGACGAAGTCGGGTGAAGTCAGGAGAAGTCGGAGACATTCTTCATCTTGATGAGGGTGCTCTTGCCAGCCCCGTTCTCACCGAGCAGGACGTGCACCTCGCCGCGGCGGAGAGCGAAGTCGACGGCGTCGAGCGCGACGACGCCGGGGAACGTCTTGCGGATGCCTTCGATGCGCAGCAACTCGTCGGGGCCGCTCACACGTTGCTCCTCTGGTTCGAAGCGTCCTCGCCGCAGGGACTGCGTACGACGAGACGGGCAGGAAGGGTGACGGACTGCGGGGGCCGGCCCTCGATGACGTCCACCAGCGACCGTACGGCGGCCCGGCCGAGTTCGCCGGTCGGCTGGGCGATCGCCGGGATCGGCGGATGGGTGTGCACGAACCACGGGATGTCGTCGAAGGCGGCGAGCGGGATGTCCCGCGGAACGCGCAGGCCCCGGGCCGGGATCGCGTCCAGGTCGGGCCGCTCGTCGGCGTTTCCCACGGATGGCAAGCCCTTCGCGAGGGAGCGAGACCGGATCCTGCACGAAGAATTTTTTAATCCAGGCTTCATCGATGCGCGGTTGTTCAAGGTTTGACGGCTGTGTATCGTCTGGTGACTTGAAGTTTCAAGCAATGCCAGGAACGAGCATCCGACACAGGAGAGAGCCCCCGTATGACTCCCCCCACCAGTACCCTCGGCGCCCCCGTAACCGCCGGGACCGACCGCCCCATCCCCTCACTTCACGGCTACGACGCCGGTCTCCTCATACTCCGTATCGCCCTCGGCCTGACCATGGCCGCGCACGGTTCGCAGAAGCTCTTCGGCTGGTTCGGCGGCGGCGGTATCGAAGGCACAGGGATGTTCTTCACCGCGAGCGGCTACCCGGCGGGCGAGGTGATGGCTGCCGTCGCAGGCCTCACCGAGACCCTCGGCGGCCTCGGGCTCGTCATCGGCCTGCTCACCCCGCTGGCAGGCGCGGCCATCGTCGGCACCATGGTCAACGCCCTCGCCATGCACTGGAGCGGCGGCTTCTTCGCCCCCAAGGGCGTCGAGTACGTACTGCTCCTCACGGCCGCATCGGCCGCCCTCGCGCTCACCGGCCCCGGCCGGTACGCCGTCGACCGCTTCCTGCCCGGCCTGCGCACCCACCGTCTCGCGTACGGAGTCGCCGCCGTGGCGCTCGGCCTGGTGCTCGCGGCCGTCGTCCTGCTGCTCAAGAAGTAACAGGCAGCAAGGCGCCCGACGCGTCCCTTCCGGCCGCCGCATAGGGTGGGCCGAATGCAGGAGCAGTACCGGACCGTCGCCCACGCGGGCGTGCACGAAGCCGAGATCAACAGGTCGCGCTTCCTCTGCGCGCTCGCGCCCGCAGCCACCGAACGCGAGGCGCAGGACTTCATCGCGCGCATCCGCAAGGAACACCCGACGGCCACCCACAACTGCTTCGCGTACGTCATCGGCGCGGACGCCTCCGTGCAGAAGGCGAGCGACGACGGCGAGCCGGGCGGCACGGCCGGTGTACCGATGCTCCAGATGCTGATGCGCCGCGAGGTGCGGTACACCGTCGCCGTCGTCACCCGCTACTACGGCGGCGTGAAGCTCGGCGCGGGCGGTCTGATCAGGGCGTACGGCGGCGTGGTCGGCGAAGCCCTGGACGAGATCGGCACGATCACCAGGCAGCGCTTCCGGCTCGCCACGGTCACCGTCGACCACCAGAGGGCCGGAAAGCTGGAGAACGACCTGCGGGCGACCGGGCGGGCGGTGCGCGAGGTGCGGTACGCCGAGGCGGTCACGATCGAGGTCGGCCTGCCGGAGGCGGACGTCGAACCCTTCCGTGCCTGGCTCGCCGACGCGACGGCGGGCACGGCGGGGTTCGAGGTGGGCGGAGAGGCGTACGGCGACGCCTGAGCCACTCGCGAACGCTGGGCCACCACTCAGGAACGCCGGGCCACCGCTCAGGAATGCCGGGCCACCGCTCAGGAATGCCGGGCCACCGCTCAGGATTGCCGGGCCATCGCTCAGGAATGCAGGGTCGCCTCGCCCGTGACACGGATGCCGGTGCGCTGGCCGGGCTGTACGCCGGTGAATCCGGCGACCCGGATTTCCACCGGAGTCGCAAGACCGTCGACGTCGACGGTGACCATGGCGTCGTGACCGTAGAAACTGACCTCGGTCACCGTGCCCTGAACCGCCGTTGCTGTATCGGTGAGTTGCAGTTGCTCGGGCCGCAACAGAACAGTTCCGTCGCCGGCGTCCCGGGCGGCCGGACCGAGGGGCAGCCGGCCCAGCGCTGTGGTGGCAGTGCCGTCGTCGGCGCTGCCGGGCAGAAGGACGACGTCGCCGACGAAACGGGCCACCCAGGGGTCGGCGGGGTGCCGGTAGACCTCCTGGGGCGTGTCGCACTGGGCGACTTTGCCGTCCCGTACGACTGCGACGAGGTCGGCTGTGGAGAGGGCCTCCTGCTGGTCGTGGGTGACCAGCAGGGCGGTGGCGCCGGTGGCGCGCAGGGCGGCGCGGACATCCGCCCGTACGCCGGCGCGCAGGGCGCTGTCGAGGGCATTGAACGGCTCGTCGAGCAGGACCACCGCGGGTTCCGGTGCCAGGGCCCGGGCGAGTGCGATGCGCTGCTGCTGGCCGCCGGAGAGCTCGTGCGGCATCCGGTTGCCGTAGCCGCCGAGGCCGACCAGTTCCAGCATCTCCTCGGTACGCCTGCGGCGTGCGGCGCGGTCGAGCCCCGACAGGCCGAAGGCGGTGTTGCGGGCCACGCTCAAGTGCGGGAAGAGCGCGCCCTCCTGCGGGACGATGCCGACGCGGCGGCTCTCCGGCGGCAGATGCGTACCGGGCGCGGCGAGGGTGCGTCCGCCGACCGTGACGGTGCCCGCGTCGGCGCGCAGGAAGCCCGCGATGATGCGCAGCAGGGTGGTCTTTCCGCAGCCGGACGGGCCCAGCACGGCCGCGAACGCGCCGCTGGGGACAGTGAGATCGAGCCCGTCGAGTACGGCTGCCTGGTCCGGGCGACCTCGGCCGTACGCCTTGGACACTCCGGCGATCTGCAGATCGGTCATGTGCGGTGCCTCCCGAGGAGGTAGGAGGGAACGGCGGCCAGCAGGATCAGGGTCGCGGCGTACGGGGCGGCGGCGGCGAACGATCCGGTGCCGGTTTCGGTCCACAGACGGGTGGCCAGGGTGTCCATGCCGGTGGGGCGCAGCAGGAGGGTGGCGGGCAGTTCCTTCATGCACACCACGAAGGTCAGAGCGGCCCCCGCCGCGACGCCCGGAGCGGCGAGCGGCACGGTGACGTCACGCAGGACCCGCAGCGGGGTGCGGCCCAGGGAGTGGGCGACGTCCTCCAGTACGGGCGGGGCCTGGAGAACGGCCGCTCGGGTGGCCGCCACCGCGACCGGCAGGAAGAGCACGGCGTACGCGCAGACCAGCAACGGCAGTTCCTGGTACAGCGGGTTGGCGTAGCGGACCGCGAAGAAGACCAGCGCGAGGGCGACGGTGATGCCCGGCAGGGCGTGGCCCGCGTAGGCGGACTGCTCCAGCAGGTGCGCGAGCCGGCCCCGGTGGCGGGCGGCGATCACCCCGACGGGCAGGGCGAGCGCGGTGGTGAGCGCGGCGCCCGCGGCGGCGACCGCGAGTGTCGTACCGGCGATGTCGAGGAGCCGCACGGGGTCCCAGGTCGCGGAGTTGCCCACGGCGAGCCAGTACCCGAGGGTGGCCAGCGGAGTGACGACCGCGACCGCCGTGACCGCCGCGCACCAGGCCAGCGCCGGCCCCCGCCAGAGGCCCAGCGGCGCTGGGGCGGCGGGGCGCGCAGTGCCGGTGCCGGTCCTGGCGTGCCCGGCGCGGCCGCGCGTACGCGCCTCGGCGGCGACCAAAGCCACCGTCATCACCACCAGGACGATGCTCAGCGCGGCGGCCGGGGTGCGGTCGAAACTGGCTCGGTAGGACGTGTAGATGCCCCGGGTGAAGGTGTCGTAGCGCATCAGGGACACCGCGCCGAAGTCGGAGAGCACGTACAGCGCGACGAGCACCGCGCCCCCGGCGGCCGCGGGGCGCACCTGCGGGAGTGTGACGCGCAGGAAGGTCCGCAGCGGCCCGAGGCCGAGCGAGCGGGCCACTTCCTCCTGAGCCGGGTCGGTGCCGCGCAGTGCGGCGGTCACCGGCAGGTAGACGTACGGGAAGCTCACCAGGGTCAGTGCGAGTGCGGCGCCGGTGAAGCCCGCGAGTCCGGGGAACGCGGACAGCCAGGCGAAGGCCGCGACATAGCTGGGCACGGCCAGCGGCAGGGTCACCAGGACCGACCAGGCTCTGGCGCCGGGCAGCGCGGTCCGTACCGTCAGCCAGGCCAGGGAAACTCCCAGCACCAGGCAGGCCGTTACGACGACGGCGGCGAGTCCCAGGCTGCGGCCCAGCAGCAGAGCGGTGCGCTCGTTGGCGACGACCTCCCAGGCGAATCCGGGGCCGCGCTCCAGCGAGCGGACCGCGAGGTAGCCCAGCGGCAGCAGCGCGAACGCCGCGGCGACGGCGGCGGGGACCACCAGGGCGGCCGGCGGCCTGGTGGTCCCGGCACCCTTCGCGGCACGCGGCAGACCGGCCGACGCGGGAGGACCGGCCGGGCCGGGAGGGCCGACCGGCCCCGGAGGACCGGCCGGCCCGGTGGCGGGACCCGTTCGTACGACGGGTTCCTTCGCAGGCATGACGGCTCAGACCATCCCGACGTCCTGCAGCATCTTCAGGGTCTCCTGAAGCGATTCGAGCTTGCCGAGGTCGATCTTGGGGGCGTCGAGGGACTCCAGCGGCGGCAGGTCCTTGACCTTGCTGGTGACACCGGCGGCCAGCGGGTACTCCTTGGTGTCGTCGGCGAAGTAGGTCTGCGCCTTCTTCGAGAGCAGGAAGTCGACGGCCTTCTGCGCCACAGGGGTCTGGTCGCTGCCCTTGAGGATGCCGACTCCGGCCGCGTTGACGAGCGCACCGGGGTCGCCGCCCGGCAAGAAGTGGATCTTCGCGCCGACTTCGTCCTCGCCCTTCTCGGCGACCTGCTCGTACCAGTAGTAGTGGTTGACCAGGCCGAGGGAGACCTCGCCCTTGCCGACGCCCTCCAGCACCTTCAGGTTGTTCTCGTAGACCTTCGGGTCGTTGGCCTTGAGCCCCTTCAGCCAGCTGCGGGTGGCCTCGTCGCCCTCAAGGACGCGCATGCCGGTGACGAACGCCTGGAAGGAGGCGTTGGTCGGGACGTAACCGACCTTGCCCTTCCACTCCGGCTTGGTCAGCTCGTGCACGCTGTCCGGCACCTTGGTGACCTTGCCGGGGTTGTACGCGAGGACGCGCACGCGACCGGAGGTTCCCACCCAGTCGCCCTCGCTGCCGCGGAACGCCTTGTCGACCTTGTCCAGTGACGACTTGGGCAGCTTCTTCAGGCGGCCCTGCGTGGAGAGGGCCCCGAGGGCTCCGGCGTCCTGCGAGAAGAACAGCCCCGCGTTGGTCTTGTCGCTCTCTTCCAGGATCTGGGCGGCCAGTTCGGCGCTGTCGCCGTAGCGGACGGCGATGTCGGTGCCGACAGCCTTCTCCAGCTCGTCCAGCAGTGGCTCGACCAGATTCTCGTTGCGGCCGGAGTAGATGACGAGCCCGGCGTCTTCCTCGTCGTTGCCGCAGCTCGCGAGAGCGGGCAGGAGCAGGGCTGCCGAGACGAGCGCGGTCAGACGTCGGGACAAGGGGCGTCGCATGTGGATGCCTTCCTGCATGGCTCACTTCCGCCGCCGCGCGTCGCGTCGTCCAGGAGCGAGCGGCGTAGCGGTGCCGCGGAGGAACCTTCGAACGCCCTATGAATAAGGTAAAGCTAACCTAAACGTCAAGAGTGACGCACACAACATTTCAGCAGTGTCGACCAGGCGGCGGAGCCGACCCTACTGGTGTCGATTCTGTGGATCTTCAATGGGTCGGCTGTGACGTCCCTGTGACTATCCAACAAGGTAAGCCTTTCCTAAGATGCAGGCGTGATACCCGCTCCCGGCCTGCTCAAAGGCGCCAAGACCGTCCCCTTCGCCGCAGGCCTCGCGGCTCACGGCGACCGCACCGCGGTCATCACCGCCGACGGCCCGGTGACCTACCGCGAACTCGCCGCACGGGTGGAGCAGACCGCACGCCGCCTCGGCCGGGAACGGCGCCTCATCCTGCTCGTCGGCGCCAACACGACCGACGCCCTCGTGGTCCACCTCGCCGCGCTGGCCGCCGGACACCCCGTCCTCCTGGTGCCCGGAGACCACGCCGAAGCCGTGCGTTCGCTGATCGACGAGTACGACCCGGACGTCGTGGCACGCCCGGACGGCGGCGCATGGGTGCTCGACGAACGACGCGAGATCTCCGCACACACCCTGCACCCGGACCTCGCGCTACTCCTCAGCACCTCCGGTTCGACGGGCTCGCCCAAACTCGTCCGGCTCTCGCACGAGAACCTGCAGGCCAACGCCGAGTCCATAGCCGAATACCTGGGCATCCGGGACACCGACCGCGCGGCGACGACCCTGCCCCTTCACTACTGCTACGGCCTCTCCGTCGTCCACAGCCATCTCCTGCGCGGCGCCGGCGTGATCCTCACCGACCTGTCGGTCGCCGACTCCTGCTTCTGGGAGCTGTTCAGGACCGGCCGCGGTTCGACCCTCGCCGGCGTCCCGTACACCTTCGACCTGCTCGACCGGGTCGGCTTCGCCGCGATGGAGCTCCCTCATCTGCGCTACGTCACGCAGGCGGGCGGCAGGCTGGCGCCCGACCGGGTGGCCCGGTACGCGGCCCTCGGCCGGGCCGCCGGCTGGGACCTGTTCGTCATGTACGGCCAGACCGAGGCGACGGCCCGCATGGCCTACTTGCCACCGGATCTCGCGGCAACCCGACCCGAGGCCGCCGGTGTCGCCATCCCCGGCGGTTCCTTCCGGCTCCAGCCGCACCAGGACTGGCCCGGAGAGGACACCGGGGAGCTGGTGTACGCGGGACCCAACGTCATGCTGGGCTATGCCGAGAGCCCCGAAGACCTCCGGCTCGGTCGGACCGTCGACGAGCTGCACACCGGGGACATCGCCCGCCGGAGCCCCGACGGTCTGTACGAAGTGATCGGGCGGCGCAGCCGGTTCGCGAAGATCCTCGGACTGCGGATCGACCCGCAGCAGGTGGAGGCGATGCTCGGCAAGCGCGGCATCACCTCCTGCTGCACCGGTGACGACGACGCGCTGTCGGTGGCCGTCGCAGGCGATCCGGACACCACCGACGCCGCTCTCGTACGGCGCCTGGTCACCGGCGAGTGCGGCCTGCCACCCCGCGCCGTACACGTCCGTGTCCTGCCCGAACTGCCCAGGCTCGCCACCGGAAAGCCGGACTACCGGGCCGTACGCGAACTGACCCGGCCCGACCCCGAAGCCCCGGCCGTCGCGGCGGAGTCCGCACAGGCCGACCTGTGCCGGCTGTACGCACAGATCCTCGACCGGGACCACGTCACCGAGGACAGCAGCTTCGTCGGCCTGGGCGGCGACTCACTGTCGTACGTCGAGATGTCACTGCGCCTCGAAGAGGTACTCGGCCGTCTGCCCGACAACTGGCACACGCTCCCGATCCGCGAACTCAGGAAGCCGCCGGGGCAGCAGGCCGGGGACCGGCCGAACACCCGGCGCCGCACCCGCACCCTGGAGACCGGGGTCGCCCTGCGCGCCGTCGCCATCGTGCTGATCGTCGGCTCGCACATCCACCTCTTCACGATCAAGGGCGGAGCCCACGTACTGCTGGGAGTCGCCGGTTACAACTTCGCGCGCTTCCACCTGACTTCGGCCGACCGCCGCGAACGCCTGCGAAACCTCGGCCGGAGCATCACCCGGATCGCCGTGCCGAGCATGGCCTGGCTCGCCCTGATCACGCTCGTCACCGACGACTACGGGCTCACCACGGTCCTGCTGCTCACCAGCCTCGTCGGACCGAACGACGGCTTCTGGTTCATCGAGGCCCTCGTCTACATGCTGGTCGTCGTGGCCGCCGTGCTCGCCGTCCCCCGATTGGACCGCACCGAGCGACGCTTCCCCTTCGCCTTCCCGGCCGTCCTGACAGCTCTCGGGCTCATCGGGCGCTACGACGTCTTCGGTCTCGACGCCCGGGGGCACGTTCCGCTTGTGGCCGGCCTCTTCTGGCTGTTCGCCATGGGCTGGGCCGCCGCGAAGGCGACCACCGTGCGGCAGCGGCTGCTGGTGACCGCTGTGGCCCTGGTCACCGTTCCGGGCTTGTTCGGGCAGCCCGCCCGTGAGGCGGTCATCATGGCCGGTTTCGCGCTGCTGGTGTGGGTGCCGAAGCTGCCGAGCCTCGCCTCCGTCAACCGCGTGGCGGGCGTACTCGCGGGCAGCTCGCTCTACATCTATGTGACGCACTGGCAGGTCTTCCCGCGCCTGGAGGACCAGTTCGCGGTGCTGGCACTGGTCGCCTCACTCGCCGTGGGCATCGCGTACGCCGCACTGGCGACCCGCATGATGCGGTGGCGGCCGTCCCTGCGCGGACGGCGGACGGTCACCTGGCGTCGGGCGAGAGTGGAAAACTGAGGTCAGTGGTGGATCCGGTACCGGCCGGCGCTAGCGTGACTGGGTGCCGGTAACCGGGCTCCGGAGCGGGCTCGGCCCGTTGCCGTGCTGATTCTGAGGGCGCTGGAAGGGAAACATGCAGGTCGGAGTCGTCTCTTGAGAATTCTGCACACCTCCGACTGGCACCTCGGGCGGTCGTTCCACCGGGTGAACCTTCTCGACGCCCAGGCCGCGTTCCTCGACCACCTGGTGGCGACCGTGCGCGAGCGCGACGTGGACGCCGTGCTGGTGGCAGGTGACGTGTACGACCGGGCGGTGCCGCCGCTCGCCGCCGTCGAGCTCTTCGACCAGGCCCTGCACCGCCTCGCGGCCGAGGGCGTACCGACCGTCATGATCTCCGGGAATCACGACTCGGCCCGCAGGCTCGGCGTCGGCGCCGGACTCATCGACCGGGCCGGAATCCACCTCCGTACCGACCCGGCAGCCTGCGCCACTCCCGTCGTGCTCTCCGACGCACACGGCGAAGTCGCCTTCTACGGACTGCCGTATCTCGAACCGGCCCTGGTCCGCGAGGAGTTCAAGGCCGCGAAGGCAGGACACGAGGCCGTCATCGGGGCGGCCATGCAGCGCGTACGTGCCGACCTCGCCGCACGTCCCGAAGGCACCCGGTCCGTCGTCCTCGCACACGCCTTCGTCGCGGGCGGCGAACCGAGCGACAGCGAGCGCGACATCACGATCGGCGGCGTGGCCGCCGTCCCCGCCGGCGTATTCGACGGCGTCGACTATGTGGCCCTCGGACACCTCCACGGCTCCCAGGCCATCACCGAGCGCGTGCGCTACTCGGGCTCCCCGCTCGCGTACTCCTTCTCGGAGGCCGATCACCGCAAGACCATGTGGCTGGTCGACCTCGGGCCCGGCGGGGAGATCGCGGCCGAGCGCATCGACTGCCCGGTGCCCAGGACGGTCGCCCGGATCCGGGGCCGCCTGGAGGAACTCCTCGCCGACCCGGCCCTGGAACGCCACGAGGACGCGTGGACCGAGGCGACGCTCACCGATCCAGTCCGCCCCGCCGAACCCATGGCACGCCTCTGCGCACGCTTCCCGCACACCATCAGCCTCGTCTTCGACCCCGAGCGCGCCGCCGAGGACCCCCTCGCCTCGTACGCGCAGCGGCTCAGGGGCCGCGACGACCAGCAGATCGCGGAGGACTTCGTGGCGCATGTGCGGGGCGGCAGCGGTCCCGACGACCTCGAACGCACCGTGCTCTCAGGGGCGTTCGACGACGTACGCGTGGACGACGTCGTGCGCGAGGTCGCCCGATGAGACTGCACGCCCTGCAGATCACGGCCTTCGGGCCCTTCGGCGCCACCCAGGAAGTCGACTTCGACGCGCTCAGCGCCGCCGGGCTCTTCCTGCTGCACGGACCGACCGGCGCCGGGAAGACCTCCGTACTCGACGCCGTCTGTTACGCCCTGTACGGCGCGGTGCCGGGCGCGCGCCAGAGCCCCGGCGCCTCGCTCCGCAGCGACCACGCTCCGCAGGACCTGCCGACCGAGGTCCGCCTCGAACTGACCGTCGGCGGGCGGCGGCTGGAGATCACCCGGCGGCCCGCACAGCCGCGCCCGAAGAAGAAGGGCACAGGCTTCACCACGGAGAAGGCACAGAGCTGGCTCCGCGAGTACGTCCCCGAAGCGGGCTGGAAGGCGCTGAGCCGCTCCCACCAGGAGATCGGCGAGGAGATCACCCAGCTCGTCGGCATGAGCCGGGAGCAGTTCTGCCAGGTGGTGCTCCTGCCCCAGGGAGACTTCGCCCGCTTCCTGCGCGCCGACGCCGAAGCACGCGGCAAGCTCCTCGGCCGCCTCTTCGACACCCGCCGCTTCGCCGCCGTCGAGGACCGTCTCGCCGAACTGCGCCGCTCCGCCGAGCAGCAGGTGCGCAGCGGCGACGAGCGCCTCCTGGCCGTCGCGCAGCGGATGGCGCAAGCGGCGGGCGACAACGCCGATGCCCGCGACTGGCCGCTGCCCGGCGCGCAGCCGGGCGAGCCGGGACTCGCCGAGGCCGTACGGGAGTGGGCCGCGGTCGCGCGCAGCGGTGCGCGCGAGCGCCTCGACATCGCGGAACTGGCCGTGACCGCCGCCGGGAGCAGGCAGGCGGCCGCCCGCCGCACGCTGGAGGCCGAGCGTGAACTGGCCGCCCTCCAGCACCGCTACGCCGACGCGCGCCGACGCGCCGACGTCCTCGAAGCCCGGCGCCCCGAGTACGAGCGGCTGCGCGAGCGGCAGGACCGCGCCCGCCGCGCCGACCGTGTCGCCCCCGCACTGTCGCTGCGCGACGACGCCGAGCGCGAGCACCGGGCGGCGAGCACGGCGCGGGAGCGCTCGCGTGCCGTACTGTCGCCGGATCTCGCCGACGCCGGGGCCGAGCAGCTCGCCGCGCTGGAGCGCAAGATCCGCCAGGACCTCGGCGGGCTCGAAGCCGCCCGCAGGGCCGAGCAGCGGAGCGAGGAGATCGGCCGGGAGCGCACCGTGCTGGAGCGGCAGGCCCGCGCCGACGACGAACTGCTGAGGGACGCGGCCGACTGGCTCACCGGGTGGGACACGACCCGCCGCCGCTGCCAGGAGCGCATCGAGGCCGCCCAGGAGGCGGTGACGCGCACGGAGCACTTGGCGGGCCGGCTCGAACCGGCCCGCCGCAGACTGGACGCAGCCCGCCGCCGCGACGCACTCGCCGAGCAGGTCACCGCCGCCGACGACCGGCTGCGCACGTCCCGCGAGCGGGCCGCCGACGCACACGAGAGGTGGCTCGACCTCAAGGAGCGCAGGCTGCGGGGCATCGCGGCCGAGCTGGCGGCCGGACTGCGCGACGGGAAGCCGTGCGCAGTATGCGGCTCCGCCGAACACCCGGAGCCGGCACGCCCCGCGGACGACCAGGTGGACCGCGCGGCGGAAGAAGCGGCGTACGAAGCGCACACGACCGCGGAGAGGGCGCGCGGCGAAGCAGAGCGCGCACTGGCGACGGTACGAGAGGCCCACGCGTCGGCACGAGCCGAGGTGGGCGGGGGCGTCGGCGGTACGACGGCACCTTGGGAAGCAGCGGACGGGACCGCTGAGCCGGGCGGCATCGGCGGGGCGGGCAGCGCGAGCTCTGGGCCGGCGCCGGGGGGCACCGGCGTCTTGGCCGGGGATGCGGTTGGCGCCGCCGGGGTCGACGGCCATGGCAAGGGTGACGCGAGCTCTGGGCCGGAGCGGGCGGGCGTCCGTGGTGTGACCTGGGGTGCTGGTGGCGCTGCCGAGGCGGACGGCGGTTCCGGCGCCTTGGCCGGGAGCGTCTCGGCCGACCGGTCTTGCGACGTCGACGTCAGTGAACTGGCCTCCCTCGTCGACGACTTGCGGCGCGAGCACGCCGAGGCGCATGCCGTGGCCGGGGGCATGCACGACGCCCGCGAGGCGCTGGACCGTGCCGAGCGTGAGCACGCCGGGCGCGTCGACGCTCAGCAGCAGGCGGAGCGGCGCGTCGCCGCCCGGACCTCGCAGCGCGAAGCCCTCGACCGGGAACAGGCGTCGCTGGAGGCGGAGTTGGTCCGGGCTCGCGGTGATGCCGGGAGCGTCGCCGAGCATGCCGCGCTGCTGGAGCGCAGGGTGCGGTTCCTCGGCGAGGCCGCCGAAGCCGTACGGGCGCTCGAAACCACCGCCCGGCGCCTCAAGGAGGCCGACGACCGGCTTGCCGACGCCGCGTTCAAGGCCGGGTTCGACACGCCGCGCGCCGCAGCAGAGGCATTGCTCGGCGACGCGGAGCAGCGCGACCTCCAGCACGAACTCGACGCCTGGCAGCGCGAACAGGCCGCCGTCGCCGACCGGTTGGCCGAGCCGGACACCGCCGCCGCTGCCGAACGGCCCGACGCCGCGCCGCAGCAGGCCCAGGCCGCCTTCGACGCCGCGGAGCGCGGACTGCTCGAT